>CAJXUO010000213.1 GCA_913061425.1 uncultured Lutibacter sp. | reverse complement strand
AACAGAGAAAGAAAAAGCTATTGATATTTCAAAACTTAGAGGAATTACAGGAGGAATTACTACAATTGATCCAGGTTATAAAAACACAGGTTCTTGTGAGAGTGGAATTACGTTTTTAGACGGTGAAAAAGGAATATTACGATATAGAGGTTATAGTATTGAAGAACTTGCTGATAAAGCAGATTTTTTAGAAGTTGCTTTTTTATTAATTTTTGGTGAATTGCCAGATGTTGCTACTTTAGAGAAATTTCAGAATGATATCAAAGAGCAATCTATGGTAGATGAAGAGATTAAAAAGATAGTTGATGCTTTTCCAAAAGCAGCTCATCCAATGGGAGTTTTAGCTTCATTAACGAGTGCGTTGACTGCATTTAATCCAAATTCTGTTGATGTAGATTCTGAAGAAGCAATGTATAATGCAGTTGTAAAAATCATGGGTAAATTCCCTGTTTTAGTTGCATGGACAATGAGAAAAAATCAAGGGTTACCATTTAGATATTCTGATAGTTCTTTAGGTTATATTGAAAACATTTTGAAAATGATGTTTAAAAAACCAGGAGAAAAATATGCACAAAATCCAGTTTTAGTAAACGCTTTAGATAAGTTACTGATTTTACACGCAGATCATGAGCAAAATTGCTCAACATCTACAGTAAGAATCGTAGGTTCATCACATGCAGGTTTATTTGCTTCATTATCTGCTGGTATATCGGCTCTATGGGGTCCATTACATGGTGGTGCTAACCAAGCAGTTTTAGAAATGCTAGAAGGAATTAGAGTTGATGGAGGAGATACTGCAAAATATATGGCAAAAGCAAAAGACAAGTCTGATCCATTTCGTTTAATGGGATTTGGTCATAGAGTTTATAAGAATTTTGATCCAAGAGCTAAAATCATCAAAGTAGCAGCAGATGAGGTTTTAAATGACCTTGGTGTTGAAGATCCAATATTAAATATTGCTAAAGCATTAGAACAAGAAGCATTAAAGGATGATTATTTTGTAAAAAGAAAATTATACCCAAATGTAGATTTCTATTCAGGTATTATTTACCGTTCTATGGGTATTCCAACAGAAATGTTTACAGTGATGTTCGCATTAGGCAGACTTCCAGGTTGGATTGCACAATGGAAAGAAATGCGTTTACGTAAAGAACCAATTGGTAGACCAAGACAGATTTATGTTGGTGAAAATATTCGTCCATTTGTATCTGTAGAAAAAAGATAAAGATGCTAAATTTAAATATTCAGAATGAAACTTCTAGACTTAGAGCAGTCGTTTTAGGTTCTGCAAAAAATAATGGACCCGTTCCTAAACTTGAAGATTGTTACGATCCGAAATCTGCTGAACATGTAGGAGCAGGAACATATCCAAAAATTGAAGATATGGTTTTGGAAATGGATGCAGTTGCTGAAGTTTTTAGAAAATATGATGTTGAAGTTTTTAGACCCAATCAAATCGAAGATTACAATCAAATTTTCACTAGAGATATTGCTTTTGTAATTGAAGATAAATTTATTAAAGCAAATATATTGCCAGATAGAGCACAAGAGATTGATGCTATTCAATATGTGATTGATCAAATTGCGCCTGAAAACATAATTACTTTACCAGAAGAAGCACATGTAGAGGGTGGAGATGTGATGCCTTGGAATGAATATATTTTTGTTGGAACCTATTCTGGAGATGACTATTCTGATTATATTACAGCTAGAACAAATACAGATGCGGTGATTGCACTTCAAGAATTATTTCCAAATAAAATGGTTAAATCTTTTGAGTTAAGAAAATCAAATACAGACGCGAAAAATAATGCTTTACATTTAGATTGCTGTTTTCAGCCAATTGGGACTGATAAAGCAATAATACATAGAAATGGTTTTTTGATTGAAAAAGAATATCAATTTTTAATTGATTTATTTGGAAAGGAAAACGTTTTTGAAATTACTTCAGAAGAAATGTATAATATGAATTCTAATGTGTTTTCTATTTCTGAAAAAGTAATTATTTCTGAGCAAAACTTCACTCGATTAAATACTTGGTTACGTGAACAAGGGTTTGTTGTTGAAGAGGTTCCCTATGCAGAAACAGCTAAGCAAGAAGGCTTATTGCGCTGTTCAACTCTTCCTTTAATTAGAGATTAAAAAAAGCACTAATCTTTATAATATTTCCACAAAGTAAGTTAAAGAAGATTTGCAGAAATGGTATAACAAAGATAAAGGTCAAAACACAATAAATGACCTTGTTAACTTGCTTAATTCAACAAACTAAAAGAGTCGTAATAATATTTTATTTTAAGATAATTTAGTTTAACATTTTTTCTATTTTTGTATTTCTAAAATAACACTAAGTTGAAACAAATTACAAACACCATTTTAATGATTCGTCCTGTTAGTTTTAGGATGAATGAACAGACTGCAGTAAATAATTACTATCAAAAAGTTTTAGATAATTTGTCACCTGAAACTGTTCAGGAGAAAGCATTGCAAGAGTTTGATGACTTAGTTGAGAAATTACGCTTAGTTGGAGTAAATGTCATTGTAATTAATGATAAGAAACATCCAGATACTCCAGATTCAATATTTCCAAATAATTGGATTTCATTTCATCAAGATGGAACAGTAACCTTATACCCTATGTTTGCAGAAAACAGAAGGCAAGAAAGGCGAGAAGATGTTTTAGATGTTTTAGAAGATAAAGGGTTTGTTATTAATAATGTTGTCGATTTTTCATCTGCAGAAGAAGAGAGAATTTTCTTAGAAGGTACTGGAAGTTTATTGTTAGATAGAGTAAATAAAAAAGCTTACTGTTCATTATCTCCTAGAGCAGAAGAAGATTTAACAATCGAGTTTTGTGAAGATTTTGAATATACACCTGTATTATTTAGATCTTATCAAACGGTTGGTAATCAACGTAAAGAAATTTATCATACAAACGTAATGATGTGTTTGGCTGAAAATTTTGCAGTCGTTTGTTTAGATTCTATAGATGATAAAAAAGAACGCAAACAACTGGTTAAATATTTAAAAGAAGACAAGAAAGAGATAATCTCAATTACCGAAGAACAAGTAAATAATTTTGCAGGAAATATGTTACAAGTTTTAGGAGAAAATGATGAGAGATATTTAGTAATGTCTACTTCTGCAGATCAAAGTTTAACAAAATCTCAACGTAATGCTATAGAACGCCATTGTAAGATATTATCTAGCTCTTTAGATACTATTGAAGCATGTGGAGGTGGAAGTGCACGTTGTATGATGGCTGAAGTTTTTTTACCAAAAGCATAAGTATTAAAGAGGTCTCGACTGCGCTCGACCTGATAGTATTTAATCACAATATTTGTTGGCTGTGTCGTCCTACGACAAAAATAGTAGCAACGCCTCAACAACAAAGGCGTTACTACAGATCGGTTGTTTAGTTAAGTTTTGAGCATTACCTTAAAAGAGAATCACTTTTTTTAATATAAGTACTCTTAACAATCACAACACAATTAAAATAGTACGGTTAGTTACTATTTGGAATTTTTAATTTTTTGAAACGCTTCCTCCAGAAGATTTAGACTTGTTTACAATTGTAGGATTGCCATAATAATCTATATCGCCACCGCTACTAGCTTGCGCTGTAATTTCTTTACTTGCATACACATTAATACGTGCTCCACTAGACACTTCAACTATACTTGTTTCGGCTTTTAGTTTGTCAGCATCAATATTACTTCCGCTACTTG
>CAJXUO010000212.1 GCA_913061425.1 uncultured Lutibacter sp. | reverse complement strand
CATCATAACCATGATGACGTAATTGTGATTCTACAGCATATTTATCTGATGGAAAAGCATCTGCTTCGATCAATATTTTATATCTCTTTTTTGTAGGCTTATAAAATGAAACCATCATCAAGTGAAGGTTGGTTGTCAAGGTATTCATCACCACAACCTCCAAAGGTCTAGCGCCTACAATTTTAGCCATACTTTGGGTCAAAAACTCATGATAATACAGCCAAGGATTTTTAGCATGTACATGCCCTTCTACCCCAAGATTTGCCCAATCCTCTAACTCTTGATTTATATAGTCTTTAGTAACTTTAGGTTGCAATCCAAGTGAGTTTCCTGTTAAGTAAATTAACTCGTTTCCATCCACATCTTTTGGGATATGAAATTTGTTTCTGTACGATTTTAATTCGTCATCAGAATCAAGTTTTTTAGCAAACTCTAATGTAGATTTATATTGGCTCAAATTAATTAAATTATGTTTAACACAAACTTACAGATTTAATCCGAGAAATATTAATAGAAACCAAAAAATCGGGAGCGATTCTACCCAAAAAGCACTGAAATATTTTGACTGATTTTCTTTAGAAGAAATTAAAAATATCGCTGACACTACTATCACAATTAAACCTATAATTAATTGAATCTCATCAATAGGTTGTTTAAAAAAATCTAAAACAATAAAAAAAATAGCATAAAAGACTCCAATGGTTTTCGCTTTCTTAACTCCAAATTTTTGAGGCAATGTGTTTAAAGATTCAATATCACAATGCAAATCTCTAATATCAAATGGAATAGTAATTAAAACTATAAATAGAAAACGCTGAATAAAAGTGAGCCAATGATTAATTGCCAAAGTAATGTCATTTTGAACTAAGGGAAAAATAACTGTAATACCTGCGAATGAAAGACCGATAACAAATAGTTTAATTCCAGGAACATTTCGTAATGGAATTTTCTTGAACGGCAAAGGAAATACATAAAAGAAGGTTAATAGTGCAAACGGGAGTAAGCACAAAAATACTTTTAGTTGAAATTGGATGGCTAAAAATCCCGCAAAGACTAAACTTAATGTAGAAATCATGTATAAAACATTCTTGTATTCGTTCATCCACTCTGAAAACCAATTAACAACACCAGATATTCTATAAAACCGGATGAAATTATATGCAACAATTGTGGATAGAAAAACAAATAGAGCCGTTTTGCTTTCTTCAATACCATTGGCTAACAATGTGATTTTGACCAAACAAAAAGCACTTACCGCAATATGCAAGTTGCTAAAAATATAAAAATTCAGTGTTTTCTTGAAAAATGACATTACACAAATGTAAGTGAAAGATTGTGAATAATAAAACCTAGTTTTTAAGTTCATTTATTATTAAAAATAATTATTTTTGAACCTTCTAATTATACATTATAAAATGAGAACAGATTCATTCGCTTTAAGACATATTGGACCAAGAGAGTCCGAAGTAAAATCAATGTTAGAGAATATTGGTGTTAATTCATTAGATGAATTGATCACACAAACAATCCCTAATGACATTCGTTTAAAAAATCCATTAGATTTACCTAAAGCGTTAAGTGAATCTGAATTTTTAGTTCATATTAAAAGTTTAGCCTCTAAAAACAAACAGTTCAATACATATATTGGATTAGGATATCATGGTACGATTACTCCTGCCGTAATTCAAAGAAATATATTTGAGAATCCAAGTTGGTATACTTCTTACACACCATATCAAGCTGAAATTTCTCAAGGTAGATTGGAAGCACTTTTAAATTACCAAACTATGATTGGAGATTTAACAGGATTTCAAATGGTAAATTCATCATTATTAGATGAAGGAACATCTGCTGCTGAAGCAATGATTATGTTATATAACAATAGAAGTAGAAGTCAAAAAAAATCGGCCGCTGTTACATTTTTCGTTTCAGAAGAAGTTTTACCTCAAACTATAGATATATTAAAAACAAGAGCAACTCCTCTTAATGTTAAATTGGTCATTGGAAATCACGAAACCATCAATTTTACTGATGATATGTTTGGTGCCATTGTCCAATATCCTGGGAAACATGGTGAAGTTTTTGATTACACCTCATTCATAAGTGACGCGCATCAAAACGAGACTAAAGTTATAGTTGCTGCAGACTTATTAAGTCTATCTTTATTAAAATCACCAGCAGAAATGGGTGCAGATGTTGCCGTTGGAACAACGCAACGTTTTGGAGTTCCGTTAGGTTATGGAGGACCTCATGCAGGTTATTTCGCGACTTCTGAAACATACAAACGTTCAATTCCTGGAAGAATTATTGGAGTTACTGTTGATGCAAATGAAAATAGAGCCTTGAGAATGGCACTTCAAACCAGAGAACAACACATAAAAAGAGAAAAAGCAACTTCAAACATTTGTACTGCTCAAGTTTTATTAGCAGTAATGGCTGGAATGTATGCCGTATATCATGGTCCTGATGGATTAAAATATATTGCGAATAAAATTCATTCATTAGCAAAAACTTTAGATGAGAGTTTGCAAAAAATGGGAATAACCCAAGAAAATAACATCTATTTTGACACCCTAAAAGTCAAAGTTTCAGATGCTGAAAAAGTGAAAGAAATTGCAGAAAGAAAAGAAATTAACTTCTTAATTATTGATGAAAACACCATTGGAATTTCTCTAAATGAAACGACTACACTAGATTCTATCAATGAAATCTTAAACGTATTAGGAAAGGCGGAATCAAAAGATATTTCAGCAGTAAAAATAGCTGATAAAAAAGCAATCACCTCTTCTTTAGAGCGAACTTCAACGTTTATGCAACATGAAGTTTTTAACAGTTATCATTCAGAGACTGAAATGATGCGTTATATAAAAAGGTTAGAACGAAAAGATATTTCTTTAACAGATTCTATGATTGCTCTAGGATCATGTACAATGAAACTAAATGCTGCATCAGAAATGCTTCCATTAAGTTATGGAAGTTGGAATAACATACACCCTTTTGTTCCTATTGATCAAGCACAAGGTTATCAAGAATTATTTAAAGGTTTAGAAGCCTCATTAAATGAAATTACAGGGTTTGCAGCAACTTCATTACAACCAAATTCTGGAGCACAAGGAGAATATGCTGGATTATTAGTGATAAGAGCATATCATCAATCTCGTGGAGATTCTAACAGAAATATCTGTTTAATTCCCGCTTCTGCTCACGGAACAAATCCGGCTTCTGCAGCAATGGCTGGAATGAAAATTATAGTTACCAAAACATCTGAAAATGGAAATATTGATTTAGATGATTTAAGAGAGAAAGCAGAATTGCATAAAGACAATTTAGCGGCCTTGATGGTAACGTATCCTTCAACACATGGAGTTTTTGAATCAGAAATAAAAGAAATTACAAATACAATTCACTCTTTTGGCGGACAAGTCTATATGGACGGTGCAAATATGAATGCACAAGTTGGATTGACAAATCCTGCTACAATTGGAGCAGATGTTTGTCACTTAAATTTACACAAAACTTTTGCAATACCTCATGGAGGTGGTGGTCCAGGAGTTGGACCTATATGTGTCGCTGCACATTTAGCAGAGTTCTTACCCTCTAATCCTATTATTAAAACTGGAGGAAAAAATGCGATTACTGCAATTTCTTCAGCACCTTGGGGTTCATCATTGGTAGATATTATTTCATATGCTTATATAAAACTTTTAGGAACTGGTGGTTTAACAC
>CAJXUO010000211.1 GCA_913061425.1 uncultured Lutibacter sp. | reverse complement strand
CTACAAGAACTTGCTAATCCTATAAAAAGAACACTTACAAGTATATATTTTAATTTTATATTTCTCATTTTTATATTTTTTAAAAATTAACATTTAAACCAAAAATGAATGTCTTTGGTGATGGATAGAACCCTTTATCTATTCCTCCTCCTATTGGAGATCCGTTTGAGGTAGTTGGATCATATCCTTTGTAATCAGAAATTGTGAAAAGGTTGTTTCCAGACACATAAAATCTTAATTTATCAAATCCTATCTTTTCAGATGTATCACTATTTAAAGTATACCCTAATTGTATATTTTGTAGTCTTACAAATGAACCGTCTTCTACATAAAAATCTGAAAATAAAGTGTTCCCTGTCGCTCCTGTAGTAACTCTTGGAAAAGAATTACTTGTGCCGGGACCTGTCCATCTATCTAGATAATAAACTGATTTATTTGCAAGCGGAACATTTCTTTCATAATCTCTTACGATTTCATTTCCTATAGAAGCGAAAGCATAGGCACTAAAATCAAAGTTCTTGTAATTAACATTAAAATTTAAACCCATTGATATATCCGCTATTGGATCTCCAATATACGTTCTATCATCTGAATCTATTTGACCATCTCCGTTAACATCTACAAAGCGAATATCACCAGGATTTGCATTCATTTGTGTTGCATGTGCATCAACATCTGCCTGTGTCTGAAAAATTCCATTTGTTTGTAATCCATAAAAATATCCTATCGGATAACCCGCTTCCATTCTTGATGGTGCTTCTTGACCAACACCAAAAGATCCGCCAGATACAAAAGAATTCTCTCCATTTACTTCAAGCACTTCATTTTCTATAGTTGTAAAATTATAGTTTAGACTAAAGTTAAAGTCGTCAGATACATCGTGTGAATAAGCAATAGAAAATTCAAGTCCTTTATTTTCAACCGTCCCTGCGTTTACAAAAGGTAAACCAGAACCTGGAGCTCCAACTCCAAGAATTCCTGATACTTGTGGTTGAACTAATAAGTCTTCTGTTTTCTTTTCAAAATAATCTACAGTAATATCAAATTTATCAAACAATTTAATGTCTAAACCAATATCTAAAGGTTTTTGTTTTTCCCATCTTATTTCTGGGTTTGAAAGAGCTCCAGTTGCTGTACCGAAGTTAATTATATCGTCAAAAATATAATTTCCTTGTCCATCTAATAAAGAAACGTATCTAAAAGGTTGAATTCTATCATTCCCAACAATACCATAACTTGCTCTTAATTTCAGGAAATTGATTGATTTAGAATCTTGCATAAAATCTTCTTCAGATACAATCCATCCAACAGAAGCAGAAGGGAAAAATCCGAATTTGTTTTCTGGCCCAAACTTAGAAGAACCATCTCGTCTTAAAACAGCAGACAATAGATACTTACTATCATAATTATACTGTACTCTGGTGAAGTATGATAATAAGCGAGATCCATCTACTTTATCTGGTGTATTTGCTAATTCATTAAAATCTTCTATTCTATCGGCATCACTAAGACTAGAATCTAAACTGCCGTTTGCAAAATCAAATCCTGCATTATTTATTTTATTATAAAAATTATTTTGTGAAACAGAAGTACCTAAAAGCACTTTTAGATTATGAACATCCTTAAATGTATTTTCATAATTTATATAAGCATCAAAAATATAATCTTCATAAGCAACTTTATAATTTGTTAAACTATTATTTAATTTATCAAAAACCGTTGAACTTTCACCATAAGAATTTATTGGAGAATAGTTTTTCGTAAACACATTTGCATAATTATATTGAAACTTCACGTCAGCAGAAAAGTTGCTTAGAAACTTATAATTCAATCCAATAGTTGGAGCAATTTTATTCACTTCAGTCTTATTAAAGGTTGTAGCAATTTGCGATAATGGATTAATAATTTCTTGCCCAAAGCCATTTGCTGGAGTTAACGTATAGTCTCCAGCCGCATCTGTTGGAGTTAAATTAGGTGCAAAATTCAACGCATTGAATAATACTGACCCAAGGCCGTTTTCATTTAATCCACTACCATTAGTATTGGTGTAAATAATTGAAGAAGTTAATTTTAGATTCTCTAAAATATCAATATTTGCATTTAACTTAGAAGTTAATCTATTAAAATTAGATTTACTTAAACCTACAATACCGTCTTGATCTAAATAAGAAGCACTAAAATTATAGGCTCCTTTTTCTGTCCCTTTACTTATACTTATATCAGAACTACCAACAAAAGCAGTTTGAAACACTTCATCTTGCCAATCCGTTCCTTGACCTAGACTACTGATATCTGTAAAAGGTAAAGCGTCTCCATTTGCAGCATAAGCTTCATTTGCTAATAGTCCATATTCTGTTGCGTTTAATACTGGAATCCTTCTAGTAGTCTCTTGAGTACCAACATATGAATTAAATACAAATTTAAAATCAGCATTTTTTCTACCAGACTTCGTTGTTATAATAATAACCCCATTTGCCGCTTGTACACCATAAATACCAGCTGTAGCATCTTTTAAAACATTTATAGATTCTATATCTGAAGGATTGATAACACTTAAGTCTTCAATTCTATTTCCATCTACTAAAATTAATGGTTGATTGTCTCCATTTGTAGAGACACCTCTAATTCGAATACTTGATGATGCACCAGGAGAACCAGAAGTTGTGGTAATATTTACACCTGCTACTTGTCCTTGCAATGCTTGCTCTATTCTTGTAGGTTTCAATTTCTCAATTGCTTCACTAGATATAATAGCGACAGCTCCTGTAACTTCTTTTTTAGTTTGAGTACCATACCCTATTACAACTACTTCATCTAGTTTATCTACATTTTGAGATAGTACTATATTAAAGGTCGTAGTTGAGTTCACAGGAACTACTTGTGTTACATAACCTAAACTGCTAAAAATTAGATTGGCATTTGAAGAGACGTTTTGCAACGTAAAAACTCCATCAAAATCAGTAAGTGTACCTGTAGTCGTGTTCTCAACAACTACGTTTACTCCAGGTATTGAAGTCTTGTCTTCTTTATCAATTACAGTACCTGAAACTTCAATGTTTTGTGAAAAAGAATTGAGAGTAAAAAGTACTGAAAGAAATAAGTAAATCGTTTGTTTCATAAGTTATGGTTTAATTTTCTTACAATATATAAACTCATGAAACTTAGTTCTAATATCTGCAACTATATAAAAAGCATACAATGAAATAACGAACTATTATTTACTAAAACTTCAATAATCAAAGGGTTTTAGTATAATTTGAATTTAACTTTTTAAACTGATGTAGTGTTTATGTATAGTTTTTTTGATTAAAAATGATTATTAAATTTCTAAAATATAGTTTGTTAAATTTAAATTATGAGATAAGTCCATCTTTTTTCTTAATCTATAACGTTTTACCTCTACACTTCTATGTGAAATATTAAGTAGTGGTGCAATCTCTTTAGAAGAAAGGTTTAACCTTAAATAAGCACACAATCTTAAGTCATTAGGTGTTAAATCAGGATGCTTAGATTTTACCTTTTTAATGAATTTTTTATCAGCATTATTAAAGGCCTCTTGAAACAATTTCCAATCATCTGTATTGTTAAGGTTTTCGTCAATAATTTTGACAACTTTGGCAACACTCTTTATATCGTCATTTTTCAACTCGCTTTTAATATCATTTAAAAATTCATTTTTCTTAATAATACTCATTGTTGATGTAGCTAATTCTCTATTTTTACTATCTATATCACTCCTTAAC
>CAJXUO010000210.1 GCA_913061425.1 uncultured Lutibacter sp. | reverse complement strand
GAGACAGTTTCCTGTTCCAGAAAGTAAAATTTTGATGTTTGGTAACGTAATTTTATCCAACTCTCTTTTAACTTCATTCAAATCTGCCAAGGTTTCCACTTTTGGTAAATTGAATAATCCATCTCTCAAACCCAAGGCTCTAAATCCATTATAAGCACCAACCAATCCTGCATATCTACCAAAACCAATCAGTCGTGCGCCATTCGCTTTTACAATTGTTTCGTGATCATACAATTCAATGTTATTTTCAATAATTGCTTTTAACAACTTACGGTTGTATGGCTGTTTTTTTATAGTATGAGAAAAGAAAAAATATTTTTTATTTGGAATTAATGCATCCATTGGAACTTCTTTCACACCAAGTAATACATCACAATCACTAACATCGTTAGAAACCTCTATACCCATCTTTTCATATTCAGCATCTTTAAAAATTCTAACATCAGAACTTTCAACTTTAATTTGTAAATCAGGAAATTTTTCTAATAACTCTTTACATGCTTCAGGTGAAAAAACAACTCTTTTGTCTGGCGGATTCTTGCGCTCTTTGATAATACCTATCTTCATTTAATCTTATTTTGTGTTTGGTGTAAATTTTGCGCTAAGGTATTTGAATTTATAGAAATGTACAAGTAGTGTTTTAGGCTATTTTTTTATACATTTGCACACACATTTAAAATGTTCTTTAAAATATTGGGGATGACTTGGTTTTGACTGCAAGGTCGATTGAGCTGTAAGCATGTCGAGCAATGAATAAGTACTCGTAAAAATCATTTTCAAAACTTTAAACGGCGAGAATAACTACGCTTTAGCTGCATAATCCGAATCACAGTAGGATTGGCCTAGTTCCACAAGGTGGAAAAGCTTTATGTCTCTCGATAGCCTTGGTTAACGGCGCTCGAATTTTTGACATCGTAAAAGTCAACATAGGAATATGAATGTCATGGTTATATTCCGAAACTAAAATGAATAAATTTTAAGTGGGCGGTTTTTGGTCAGCTTATTATCGAAAATTAATCAAAAACTACGCATGTAGAAAGCACTTTAATTGCTTGTTTGGACGAGGGTTCGAGTCCCTCCATCTCCACAATTTAATTTACTTAACGTAATATTTATAGTACTTTTATAGATATTACGTTTTTTTGTGCCTACATAGTGCCGACAATTAGATTTCAGATTAACATAAAGGAAATAAACTAATAACTACATTAATATTAAAAATTTAGTGATTATTTCGTTATATTTGAAGTGCTATGAACAATAAATTAACCGTTACACTCGGAAAAATTCTCTATAAAAATAAAATTACATTATTAATTACTTTTATATATAATGATCCTATAATTTCTAAGATTAGAAATTTGGGTGGTTTTAAATGGAGTAAATCCAATCGTGGTTGGCTATATCCATTTTCAAATGAAAATCTAAATATGGTACAACAAGAATTATCTAATTTAGCCTCTATAAGATTTGATAACTCTATTTATAATACACTAGCGACAAAGCCTATTAGAAAACCTAGAAACATATCAGAATCAAACAAAAAAGTGATTCGCTCTTTTGTGAAGTATTTAGAAGGTAAAAGATATGGAGAAAGTACTATTAAAACTTATTTTAAATACGTTGCTGATTTTATTGAACATGTTAAAAACAAGCCGTTAGAAGACTTAAATAATCGAGATGTAGAATTATTTATTGAAGAAATATTTATTCCTAAGAAATACAGTATAAGCTCTCAAAGACTGTTTGTAAGTGCTATTAAAATCTTTGCTATATTCCTTCCAGAGTGTAAGATTGATGGACTTAAATTGGCTAGACCTTACAAATCTAAAAAGTTACCAATAGTTCTATCTCAAGGAGAGATAATAAATTTAATTAGATGTACCAAAAATTTAAAACATAGAGCCATTTTGGCGTTCATATATTCTTCTGGAATGCGCATCGGAGAGTTGATTAATTTAGAATTAAAAGATATAGATATTAATCGATCACAAGTATTTGTAAGGAATTCAAAAGGAAGAAAGGATAGATATGTGGGACTAGCGGATAGTTTTAGACCTCTTTTATCAAACTATATTAATACCTATGAGCCAATAAGATACTTTGCTGAAGGAGAACCTTCTAACAAATATACCGCTGGAAGTATAAGATTGTTTCTAAAAAGGTCTGCTGAGTTAGCCGGAATCAAAAAAAGAATTACACCACATAGTCTTAGGCACAGTTATGCTACACATTTATTAGAACATGGAACTGATATAAGATTGATTCAGGAACTTTTAGGGCATTCTAGACCTGAAACAACTATGATATACACACACGTTTCTAATAAGAGTTTAATGGCTATATCTAATCCTCTGGATGTTGCTGTAAAAAATTATAAGTCCAAGAAAAAGAATGAAAATGATTCAATCAATTATTTAAAATAAATAATTGTGCATAATATTGAAACAAATGAATTTAGACACTATATTTGAAATCATTAACAATGATGATTATCCAAAAGAATTTAGGATAAAATCAGTGAAAACTAACGTTATCCCGTAATTATGATGGGGATAACATTATAAAAAGTAATGATATAACTAGTTGGCAAAAAATAGAAAATGAAAAAAACAGAAATAACAAAGAAGTTTAAAGAAAACACTAATAATTTTGTTTCATATATCTATACTTTATCTGACCAAGATTTCGAAAAGATTACAAACAACAAATGGAGCCCAGGACAACAATTAAAACATGTTTATTTAAGTACGAAACCTATTAAATTGATATTTTTGTTACCTAAATTCTTATTAAATATTTTTTTTGGAAAACCAAAACGACCCAGTAAATCTTATAATGAAGTCATCACTGATTATCAAAAAGCATTAGCAAATGGAGGAAAAGCTCCAAGTATGTATATACCTAAACAAATTTCTATTGATAAAAAAGAAAGATTAATAAAGCAACTGAACAATACAGTGGATAAATTAATTGATAAACTTAGTCAAAAATCAGAAGAAGATTTAGATACTATCTTTACCCCACACCCATTACTTGGTAAAATCACATTACGCGAACTGTACTGCTTTACCATTTACCACATTTCACATCACCACAAAAAAACTGAAGAGAACTTAACAAAATTGTAGTAAAAAAACGCTGTACAACAATGGCTATAATTAATACGGGTTTTAGTACCTTTTGCTTTACATTATCAAAGTAATTAACTATTTTCTCTATTAATAATGGTAGTGTTTTCAACAACTTACTCGTTTACATACAAGTACTTATACCTTGGAACAGGAGCGATTTCTCCACATAAAATGGAATATAGATCTTTTAAAAAAGTCGAAGTTTATATTCAAAAGTCTAAAAATAAACAGTTCTTCAGAGTGGAGAAGGTTTTATAACAGTGGTGAAAACCTAACGATATTCCAATCGCAGTAAATAGTATTTACAAAGAAAAGGCACACATTAAGTAAAAGGAATTTAAGTGAATCTTCATGATACTTTAAGAAATGAAAAGGTGTAACAGGAGAAATTGAAGCAGAATTGCCCTCGCAAAAAAAAATTACTTGATTATTTCAAATAAATCCTCATCAAAATAGTTCGATTTTACTTCTTTTGGCTCCACAAAATTATTCTTGAGAATAACTTTTTATTCTTGAAGATAATTAGTTGTGAAAATATCTAAATCTTCATTGAAATAGTTCGATTTCACTCCCTTCTGCTCCACTTTATTAGTTGAATAAATGTTGATTAT
>CAJXUO010000209.1 GCA_913061425.1 uncultured Lutibacter sp. | reverse complement strand
ACACCTCTCTATTCGTCGGCAGCGTCAGATGTGTATAAGAGACAGATATTCAACTTTCTATCTACTTCTAAATCATCTAACATTTTAATTAGATTATTTCTCATACTTCCAGCAAAACTACATTCAGATTTTACCTTTTTTAATCCTAAAGAAAAATTATTATTCTTTGTTAGTTCTTTTATTATAGTTTTGAAAGATTTCTCCATTTGTGACCAACCTGGAGTAATTCCAACAATTATTATTGAAGCGTCTAAATTTATATAGTCAAAAGGAGCGTAATATATTTCGATTTCACCTTCTTTAGAGACTAAATATTTTTCTTTAATTAAGTCTTCTTTTGTGTAAGAATCCTTTAAAATTTCATTTCTTATTTCTTTCTCAAATTTCATTTTTTTCTCTAAATTATAGCTAACGTTTAGATAGTTTATGCTTTACTAAAATTAGCCATTCTGCATTAGCTGTATTGCTACCCTTTTATTTTATTCCAGTTACAGGTTTTAAACTGGATTTCCATTTATCAAGACCTCCTTCTAAATCATATACTGCTGTAAAGCCTGCTTCTTTTAATTTTGTTGCTGCTTTACCGCTTCTACCTCCAACCTTGCAATACAAATAAACAGGTTTATTTGTATCTAGTTTAGAAGTTACTTGTGCAATAAAATCAGCATCAAAAAAATTGATATTTGTAGCATTTTTAATATACCCTCTATCAAATTCTTCTGGTGTTCTTACGTCTAACAATTGTATAGAGTTATCTGTTTTAGATAATTCATCAACTGAAATCAAACTAATTACAGTCTCTTTTTCTTCTTTTTGTTTACAAGTACAACTAAAAAGTGTAACTGATAAAACGGCAATAAGTAATATTCTGAATTTTTTCATTTTATTTATGTTTAATTAAAATAGCTCTGCTGAACTTCTCCCTTTTATTTTACCAAGATGTTTATATGCTAATTCTGTAACTTCTCTTCCTCTAGGAGTTCGCATGATAAACCCTTGTTGAATTAAAAATGGCTCATATACTTCTTCCAATGTTTCAGAACTTTCACTGACTGCAGTTGCAAGTGTACTAATTCCTACAGGTCCGCCTTTGAACTTATCAATGATGGTCAATAATATTTTATTATCCATTTCATCTAATCCATGAGCATCAACATTTAAAGCTTCTAACGCATATTTCGCTATGTTTATGTCTATACTGCCATTTCCTTTTATTTGAGCAAAATCACGGACTCTTCTTAATAGCGCATTTGCAATTCTTGGCGTCCCTCTACTTCTCCCTGCAATTTCAATAGCTGCTTCCATAGAAATAGAAACTTTGAGAATAGTTGCACTACGCTGAACTATAGTTGTAAGTAATTCGGTCTTATAATATTCTAATCTACTACTGATACCAAAACGTGCTCTCATTGGAGCTGTAAGCAATCCTGAGCGAGTAGTTGCACCTACCAAAGTAAATGGTTCTAAATCTATTTGAACAGAACGTGCATTTGGTCCTGATTCAATCATGATATCTATTCGATAGTCTTCCATTGCCGAATATAAATACTCTTCAACGATAGGGCTTAAACGATGAATTTCATCAATAAACAAGACATCTCTTTCATTTAAATTAGTTAGTAAACCTGCTAAATCTCCTGGTTTATCTAAAACAGGTCCAGAAGTGATCTTAATTCCTGCATTTAATTCACTTGCAAGTATATGTGCTAAAGTTGTTTTACCTAATCCTGGAGGGCCATGAAATAACGTATGGTCTAATGCTTCACCTCTTTGGTTTGCTGCTTGAACAAAAATCTTTAAATTCTCTAATATTTGTTCTTGACCAGCAAAATCATCAAAAGATAAAGGACGTAACTTCTTTTCTACATCCAACTCATCATTGGTTAAATTAGTATTACTTGGATCTAAATTTTCATTCATAATGTATCGTTGATATACTGAAACAGGTTCAGCACAAGCAAAGATAAGAAATAAAAAACCTTTCTAAATCAATAGAAAGGTTTTTGTAAATTTTATGTGTTTGGTTTTAAGATGGTTCTTCTCCGTCCTCTAATGGAACTACTTGAGATACCCAATCTTCTGCACGTCCAGGCTTACTATAATCATATGGCCAACGGTGAACTTCAGGGATTTTTCCAGGCCAGTTACCATGAACATGCTCTACAGGAGTTGTCCATTCTAGCGTGTTAGATTTCCAAGGGTTTTGAGTGGCTTTTGTTCCTTTATAGATACTCCAAAAGAAGTTTCCTAAGAATATTAATTGTGCCGTACCTCCAAGTAAAGCAAATAATGTAATGACAATATTAATATCTGATAAATCATCAAAATAAGGGAATGCAGTATTCATATAATATCTACGAGGTAACCCTGCAAGTCCAACAAAGTGCATCGGGAAAAATACTCCGTAAGCAGCAATTGCTGTAATCCAGAAATGCCAATATCCTAATGTCTTATTCATCATTCTACCAAACATTTTCGGAAACCAATGATATACTCCTGCAAACATTCCATAAATAGCAGATACACCCATTACTAAGTGGAAATGCGCAACTACGAAATACGTATCATGAACATTGATATCTAATGCGCTATCTCCTAAAATAAGTCCTGTTAATCCACCAGAAACGAATGTAGATACTAAACCTATAGAAAATAACATGGCAGGATTCATTTGTAAGTTTCCTTTCCACAATGTGGTTATATAATTAAAGGCTTTTACCGCTGATGGTATTGCAATTAATAATGTTGTAAATGTAAATACAGATCCTAAGAATGGATTCATTCCTGTAATAAACATATGATGACCCCAAACAATAGTTGATAAAAATGCAATTGCTATAATTGAACCAATCATCGCTCTATATCCAAAAATTGGTTTACGAGAGTTGGTTGCAATAATTTCAGATGTAATACCTAATGCTGGTAACAATACAATATATACTTCAGGATGCCCTAAGAACCAGAATAAGTGTTCAAATAATACTGGAGAACCTCCTTGATAATGTAAAACGCTTCCATCAATAAAAATATCTGACAAGTAGAATGATGTTCCAAAACTTCTATCAAAAATTAATAATAATGCTGCTGATAATAATACTGGAAATGAAACTACACCAATAATAGCTGTTACAAAAAATGCCCAAATAGTTAATGGTAAACGTGTCATTTTCATTCCAACTGTTCTTAAATTTAAAACAGTTACTATATAGTTTAAAGCTCCTAATAATGAAGAGGCAATAAATATAGCCATAGAAACTAACCATAAAGTCATTCCTGCTCCTGAACCTGGAATTGCTTGTGGCAATGCACTTAAAGGAGGATAAATTGTCCATCCTGCTGATGCTGGTCCAGCTTCAACAAAAAGTGATATTACCATTATAATACTTGATAAGAAAAATAACCAATATGAAATCATATTTAAAAATCCAGACGCCATATCTCTTGCTCCAATCTGTAATGGGATTAAAAGGTTACTAAAGGTACCACTCAATCCTGCAGTTAATACAAAAAAGACCATAATAGTACCATGGATTGTAACTAATGCTAAATAGATATCTGGAGTCATAACTCCTCCATCTTGATGTCTTCCTAAAAACGCTTCAATTAAACTAAATGAATGCTCTGGCCATGCAATTTGTAAACGGAATAACATAGACATAAAAACACCTATTACTCCCATAAAAATACCCGTAATAAGGTATTGTTTCTGTCTCTTATACACATCTGACGCTGCCGACGAATAGAGAGGTGTA
>CAJXUO010000208.1 GCA_913061425.1 uncultured Lutibacter sp. | reverse complement strand
TGGAAACTCACATAATTTTATGTGAAGATCTAGAGTTTTTGAACAGTTCTATAACAACTAGTTTGATTGAGAAAATTCAAATTTTACAAAAAAGAATTTCGTCATTAATAAAATATAATAAATCTAAACTTTAACCATTTACCAAAATACTTTAACCAGAGAATGAAACAATATTTAGATTTAATAAAACACGTTCGTGCAAACGGAATAGAAAAGACAGATAGAACAGGAACAGGAACGAAAAGTGTTTTTGGACACCAAATGCGATTTGATCTCGCTGAAGGATTTCCAATGGTAACAACTAAAAAGTTGCACCTAAAATCTATAATTCACGAACTTCTTTGGTTTTTAAAAGGAGATACAAATATTAAATATTTACAAGAAAATGGTGTTAAGATTTGGGATGCTTGGGCAGATGAAAATGGAGATTTAGGTCCAGTTTATGGACATCAATGGAGAAATTGGAATAGCGATGGCATAGATCAAATTGTTGATGTTATAGACGCCATAAAAAATAATCCTGACAGTAGAAGAATGATTGTTTCTGCATGGAATCCAAGTGTCTTACCTGACACTTCTGTTTCATTTTCAGAAAATGTATCAAATAATAAAGCCGCTTTACCTCCATGTCATGCTTTTTTTCAATTTTATGTGGCTAATGGAAAATTATCATGCCAATTATATCAGCGAAGTGCGGACATCTTTTTAGGAGTTCCGTTTAATATTGCATCTTATGCTTTATTCGTAATGATGATTGCTCAAGTATGTGATTTAGAGTGTGGTGAATTTATTCATACATTTGGTGACGCTCATATTTACAATAACCATAATGAGCAGATAGATTTACAACTATCAAGAGAGGTCAAAGAATTACCAACAATGAAATTAAATAAATCAATTACAGATATTTTTGATTTCACTTATGAAGATTTTGAATTGGTTAATTACAATCCACATCCATTAATTAGAGGTAAAGTTTCAGTATAAAAATTATGCAAGACCAACACGAACTATACGAATACGCAAGAAGTCGCACTAAACAAAAGAAGCGATTGTATTTGCATTTTATTGTGTTTATTGTTGGTTCAATCTTTTTTTATGTACTAAACAAAGTTTTAAATGTTGGAAACGAACTGACAACAGATTGGTTTGTTTGGGCAATAGTTCTATGGGCATTTTTCTGGGTTTTACACTTTATAAATGTTTTTATTACCAAACGTTTTATGGGCAAAGAATGGGAAAGAAAACAAACAGAAAAGTTGGTTTCCAAACAAGAAGAACAAATTGCAAAAATTAAAAAAAGATTGGAAAAGGAAACTAATCTTAAAGCTGAAAGTGAATTTTATACTGAGCAAAAAAGAACTGAGCCAAAAAAAAGCGAAACTATCAAAAAACAAACTATTACTTTAATTGCTGCAATTGCAAATGATAATGCTTTAGGAAAAGACAATGATTTGATTTGGCATTTACCTGCAGATTTAAAAAGGTTTAAGGCTACAACTTCTGGTCATCATATAATAATGGGTCGTAATACTTATGAATCTATTGGAAAACCTTTACCAAATAGAACGTCTGTAATTATCACTAGAAACCCAGATTATAAAGCAGAAGGCTGTCTTATTGCAAACTCATTAGCCGAAGCTTTAAAAATTGCTAAAAATGACGCATCTCCTTTTATTATTGGTGGCGCTCAAATTTATAAAGAAGCAATTCATTATGCCGACAAATTAGATATTACTGAAGTTCATCATTCATTTGAAGCAGATGTTTATTTCCCAGAAATAAACACAGCAATATGGCAAGAAATGGGTCGTGAAAATTTCACTACAGATGATAAAAACAAATACGAATACAGTTTTGTGACTTATCGAAAAAAGTAATTACTTAATATCAATATTATAAGGAAGCCTTGCTTGAATCCCTTTAATTTTTGACATTTTCTCTACTTCTTTATATATTTTATAATTTACTTCTCCTAATTCTTCTTTAATCATATTATCCTTCATATTCATAAAAGGAAAACTTTTAAATGAATCTTCAAAGTCATTTTCGAATCTAGGATAACTCGTTGTTTTATACTCTGTAATTTCAGCCATTTCAGCAGCATAAGCAACAGCATCATCTAAATTACCTAGTTCATCTACCAAACCTATTTCTTTCGCTTCTTTTCCGGTCCAAACACGACCTTGAGCAACAGCATCTGCTTCTTCCATTGTCATACCTCTTCCTTTCGCTACTCTATCTAAAAACATTTTATAAACCATTTCCACACCTTCTTTGGTAACGTCATAAAATTCTTTTGTCATAGGCTCATATGGAGTATAACCAATTGAATTTTTATTCGTAGAAACTTGCTCTGCATTTATTCCAATATCCCCTATCAATTCACTAAAATTAGGGATCGTTCCAAAAACTCCAATAGATCCAGTAATTGTTGTAGGTTCAGCAAAAATCTTATCAGCATTCGCAGCAATATAATAACCACCAGAAGCAGCAAGATTTCCCATTGAAACTATTAATGGTTTCTCTTTTTTCAACAATTCTAATTCTCTCCAAATTAAATCGGCAGTTAAAGCTACACCTCCAGGAGAGTTGACTCTTAAAACTACTGCTTTAATTCCATCATTATCTTTAACTTTTCTAATTGCTTTAATCATACTTTCTTGACCTATATAGGTCTCATCACCTTTGCCATATAAAATATCACCTTGCGCATATAACACTGCAATTTTATTAGAAGATATTGATCTAATTCTACCTTTTCCAGTCGCTATATAATCTTCTAAACTAACAAGATTCACCTCAGTATCACCAACTAAAATATCTAACCTATCAGTATATTCATCTTGATAAATTGCATCATCCAACATTCCATTGGCAACCGCTAATTCAGAACTACGTGCTAATAAATCATCAGCAATAAAATTCAATTCATCAATAGTTTTATTTCTGCTTATAGAGATATCTTCTATAATTTCACTCCAAATAGAATTTAAGAAAGAAGAGATTTGCTCTCTATTGGCTTCACTCATTTTATTATTAAGATACCCTTCAACTGCACTTTTATATTTTCCGTGACGTATCACTTCCATTTTAACGCCGTATTTCTCTTGAAAATCTTTATAAAAAAGACGCTCACTAGACAAGCCTTTAAAGTCAACTCCACCATAAGGAGTCACATAAATTGAATCGGCTACTGAACTTAAATAATAATTTTTTGAGGTATAAAAGTCTGCATACGCAGTTATAAATTTACCAGTTTCTTTAAATTCTACTAACTTATTTCTAATTGCTTGCGTTTGAGCAATTCCTGCATTTACAGTTAAGTTTAAGATACTTATTCCTTTTATTTTATCATCATACTTCGCATTTTCAATTGCATTGATAACACTACTCAGTTGTAGTTTATCATCATCAAAAAGTTTGTCAAAAGGATTGTCTGATACTGGAACGTAATCCTTTATAGGACTTCCTAAGTTTATTTCTAGAACTGAATTATTAGTCACAGTCACTTTGGAATCTTTGTCCATAGACGAAACTAAAATTCCGAATAAAAAAAATCCTGAAAAAGTTAATATTATTAATGCGATGCTAGTTCCTAGACAACTTGCCAATACTTTTCTAAAAAAATCCATAAAAATGTTTATAAAATGGTTTGCAAATATACATTTTTCAATTATACATTTCTTTACTTTGTAAACCGAAAATGAAAATCGTAAGAACTACATATATATCTGTCTCTTATACACATCTCCGAGCCCACGAGACCTCTCTACAT
>CAJXUO010000207.1 GCA_913061425.1 uncultured Lutibacter sp. | reverse complement strand
ATCAGTATCAAATTGTTTATCAAAATTTAGTTTTAATGTCATTTTAGAAACGTCAAGTGAAGTGGTAAAATTGACATTTATTGAATCTTTATCAATCAGAGAGATTTTAGATTTATCTATTTTTTGTATTGGAATATTGGTTGCAATAGCGAACGTATCTCTTAAACTTAAATTATTTCTAGTAACACTACTTACAACCAAAGAATCTATTTCTTTTGAACGCAGTTTTACCGTTACGGTATCTATTTTATTTTTAGTACTTACTTTAAATAAAATTGAATCTAGTTTGCTTGGAGTGTACCAATAACTAACACTATCTATATTTTTTTCAAAAACTAAAGTAGATTTGAAATCCTTAGAAACTGTATCTAACGGTTCTATTCTTATTCCTTGCGGATTCCCTTCATATCCAAAAAAGATATGTCCTTGTTTTACTTCAGCCGCTCTCATGAGTTTATAAGGCAGTTCTTCTTTAAAAAGTGATATATTGTAGGTAGAGTCCGTTGGAAGGTTTATGAAACTATGATGAAATCCAATTTTATCTTGTTTTGGATCAAATTTCTTATTGTTGCTAAAATCATTTAATGCAATCAATAAATATTTACCACTTTTAAGATTTGTCATTTCATATCCAACACTATCTAACGCATTTGCAATATAATCTGGTCTTTGGTTGTATATTATTGAATCTGTATAGTTTTTAGTAACTTCATATAACAAGAGTGAAATATTGTCATCAGGATCTTTGTTAAAAGCATCAGAAACGTTTCCAGAAACGGTCAAAGAATCAATATAGTTTCCTGTAGAAAAAACATATTTAAATTGTTCTAAAGGATTCCCTTCGTTATTATCTTCAACGCTATTTCCAAAATTAAAAGTGTAAGTTGTATTTTCTTTAAGCGTGTCTAGAATTTTGATATTAATAAACAGACTTGCTGTTCCAACAGGAGTAATTATTGGCGGATATTCCATTGGAGGTGAAATAACCAATTGCTTATTTATATCTTTTAATTTTATATACTCATCAAAATTAATTCTAATTTTTTGGCTAGTAAAATTTGTAGTTTCATGATCAGGAATTGCAGTAATCATAATAGGAGCATCTTTATCTCTCTCTCCACCAGTTGGTCTTCCTCTACGCGCACAACTTTCAAGCACAAGTAATATGATTAAACTATATATTAAGTATGAATAACGAAACTGCATTTAAAATTTGTTTGATGCAAAGAAACAATATATTTTTATCATACAACGAACTATTTTTAGAGATATTTTATTCAGTATAAGCCATTACAGCAATACTGATTTTAATGTTTTTTGTTTTTAGTAGTTGATTTGCACACGTTTCAATTGTTGCTCCAGTAGTTATGACATCATCTATTAAAAGTAGATGTTTATTTTCAAAAAAAGTAATATCAGAAAGTTCAAATAACTCATCGACATTTCTCCACCTTTCAATGAGACTTTTTTTGGTTTGAGTTTCTGTAGATTTTATTTTAATTAATTTGTTTTCTATAAAAATAGCATTCAATTGATCAGCAAGTACGTGCCCGAATTTTGTCAATTGATTATACCCTCTTTTTTTTCGTTTATTAGGGTGTAAAGGAACAGGAACTATGTAATCAATATTTTTAAAACGATTACTTTCTTGCATTTCACTGGCAAGCCAATTTCCAAATAAAGTTCCTACTTCTTCTTGATTTTTATATTTTAACTGATGAATAATTTGTTGTACCTTCCCATTCGTATGATAAAAAAATAGAGAGGTTCCTGATTTAATTGGAATACGACCATAAAACTTTTTTTCTAATATATTATCTGGTGTATTTGAAAAATTCGTTTTTGGAAAATCATGACGGCAAATGGTGCAAATGAAAGATTCATTTCGTCTTAATTGAAGTTTACAATTCAAGCAAATTTCTGGAAAAAATAAATAAAATAGATCTTTAAATAGTTGCAACTTTTTTAAATTTTAAGAATGGAGTATAAATATAAACATAAATAATAGATGCAAAAAAAGGTTGCGTTTTTTAAAGAAGCAATAAAGAGTATTAAAACATCAGGAGCTTTTATTCCAAGTTCTCGTTTTTTGGTTAAGAAAATATTAATGGATATAGATTTTTCTACTTCTGAAGTAATTGTTGAATATGGACCGGGAAACGGAACAATAACTAAAGAGATTTTAAAAAAATTAAAACCATCCGCAATTTTAATATGTTTTGAAATCAACGAAACTTTTTTATTAGATTTAAGAAAAATAGAGAATAAGCAGCTAATAGTTTTAAATGCATCTGCAGAAAATGTGAAAGAAGAAATAGAAAAATTAGGGTTTACTAAGGTCGATAATTTTATTTCTAGTCTTCCATTAGCAATCCTTCCTAAAGAACTATCTAAACTGATTGTAGAGGAATCATATACTGTTTTACAACAAAACGGCAGGTTTGTACAATATCAATATAGCACGCAGTTTTTAAAACAATTTAAAGCAATTTTTAGCAAAAAAATAGGTTTGAAATTTGAACCACTAAATCTTCCTCCTGCTCTTATTTATATATGTAAAAAATAATTAGTTATAGATAATTTTTAATAGATTTGTACGTTAAAATTTTACAACTCTACATAACTATTTACTAATGGAAAATAAACAAAAAAAGGCTTCGTTAAATCGAATCATCATTGCAATTTTGATTGCAGTATTACTAGGACTTTCAGGATACATGTTCTATAATAACACAGAATTAGAAAAAGCGAACACTTTTTTAGAAGATGAAAAAGTTAAAATCACTCAAGATTTAGACGAAATGATTGCTAAGTATGATGTGGCAATTAAAGACAATTCATCATTATCTGAAGAATTAAAATTAGAAAGAGAAGACATTCTAATGTTTTTGGATTCTGTAAAGAATCTAAAAAAGGCGAATTATAGTATTATTAGACGTTATCGAAATAAAATAAAAGATTTAGAGCAATCTAATGAAGATTTATTTAAGGCAAATGATTCATTAAGAGTTTCAAATCAATTTTTGGCTAATGAGATTGATAGTGCAAGAGTACTTATTCAAGGTCAAACAGCGCAATTAGACACTTTAAATATTCAGAATAATGAATTGATGGAGAAAATTGAAATTGGTGCTAAACTACAAGTGAATAGCGTTAATACGATTTCAATGAAAGAGCGTAATAACGGAAAATTGGTATCTACTACGAGAGCGAGCCGAACAGACGCATTAAGAATAAGTTTTACAATTGCAGGAAATACTTTGGCTGATGAGGGAGAAGAAAACGCTTTGATTCAAGTATTAAACCCAAAAGGCGAAGTAGTGCGTGGAGTTGGAGAAGAAGCCTTAGAAAATGACGAAACTATTCTATATACCGATAAAACTTTGGTTGAGTATGCTAAAGAGAACATTGATGTGATTTCATTAATTGAAGTAAATAGAAAAGAAATGACAAAAGGAATACATACAGTTCGTGTTTTCTTAAACGGAAGAATTGTTGGAGTTTCTGAATTTTTATTAAAATAAGATAGTTCAGTTTAAATTTTTTTAAAAAAGTGAATGCTTTATTAAAGCATTCACTTTTTTTATTTCTAATGAGTATTATCTTAAAACCTTTACTATTTTTGTACTATGGCAAAACAAGAAGATAAATTTAAAAGTGTTATTTCACACGCTAAAGAATATGGTTACGTATTCCAAAGTAGTGAGATTTACGACGGATTGAGTGCAGTATATGATCTGTCTCTTATACACATCTCCGAGCCCACGAGACCTCTCTACA
>CAJXUO010000206.1 GCA_913061425.1 uncultured Lutibacter sp. | reverse complement strand
GAGAAACAATATTAATACCTTCAGTCTTAAAAGAGTTCACACTAGTTTCCGATTGTGAATCTGAATTGCTAGAAATTTATATATAGTTAAGGCCTTTAATTACTCAAAGACCTATTGGAAATTCTTTAAAATCTGATGTTTTACCATTAATAGAAATAGGTGTATCGGCAATTCATATTCCTTTTCATACTACTTGGGAGCATGAAAAAGTGGTTAATCACACCAAAAAAGGTGAATATACGGCTGTTAATACTTTGACTAATATTTTATCGCTATTAGAATAAGAATATGTAAATTTGCAGCAAATTAAAATTTATAATTATGGCAAGCGTAAAAAACTTAAAAAAGGATATCAATTATGTTTTAGGAGATGTGATTGAAGAATGTTATATGTGGGAGTTGGTTAACCCTAAGGCTGATGCAAAAAAAGCACAAGCAGTAATTAATGAAGCAATAGAATCATTTGACGGACTTATTACAAGAGTGAATGATAAAAAAGTTGAAAATAAGAGTGCTCATTTCAAATCAGTTCAATCTGATTTAGAGACGGTTGCAAGTGGACTTTTAGAGAAGTTAAATAAATTGTAATTAGCGCATACTAAAACTTAGTTTTTTGCGTTAATAATTTATTAACCTTTATATTAATATTCTATGTCAAGAGCTATGTTCGAGTACACAAAAACAGTACTCAATAAGGTGAGTTTTAACACCGAATTATTTCGTAAAGAATTAGAAAAAGCTATTAAGAGGTTGTTACCTTATGAGATTGATGAATTAAGGATTTGGTTAAATGAGTTTACTCAAGGAAAACCAGAATTGTATGTTTATCTTCCACTTATAAAATAAAAAAAAGGAGCGTTTTACGCTCCTTTTTTGTTGTGTAAAGGACTTAATATTTTTACATCATTAAAAGAAATAGCACCTCGAACAATACTATCTATCACATTTTTTAAACTTTCAATCAATTGCATTTTTAATTGCGATTTATGATAAATCAAACTTATTTCTCGCGCAGGTGCTGGAGAATTAAATTCACGCAAATATTTTTGGTCTACTTCATTTAAATCTAAAGTGTGTAAATAAGGTAGAAGTGTCATTCCCATATTCTCTTTAGCAAGTTTTATAAGTGTACTGAAACTTCCACTTTCTAAATGAAAATGTGCAGTAGAATCATTTTTAAAAGCCTTACAAAGATTCAATACACTTGCTTTAAAGCAATGCCCATCTTCTAATAATAATATATCACTGAGTTCTAAATCGCTTGGGTCAATAGTTTTTTGATTATAGAGTCTATGATTTTCTGGAATAAACCCTACAAATGGCTCGTGATACAACACACGTTCTTTGATGGCTTCATTTTCTAAAGGTGTTGATGCAATAGCCGCATCAATATGACCTTCAGATAATTTTTTAATAATTTCTACAGTGGTTAATTCTTCTATGATCAAGTTTACTTTAGGATATTTTTTGATAAATGTTTTCAAAAACATGGGTAATAGAGAAGGTATTACTGTTGGTATGATTCCTAATCTAAATTCGCCACCAATATATCCTTTTTGCTGATCTACAATATGATTTATCCTGTTGCTTTCATCAACTATTATTTTTGCTTGTTCAACAATTTTTTTTCCAATTTCTGTTAATTGAATTGGTTTTTTACTTCTGTTGAATATCTGAACTCCAAGTTGATCTTCAAGTTTTTGTATTTGCATACTCAATGTTGGTTGCGTTACAAAACTATGTTTTGATGCAACTGTAAAGTTTTGATATTCTGCAACAGCCAAAACATATTTTAATTGTGAAATTGTCATAGTATAGATATTTGCGATAAAAGTATTAAAATCATCAATAATACTTATACTTAAGTAGTGGTTATTTTTGTTAAATTTACATACTATAAATTAACATATTAAAAATCAGGTAGATAAGTGCTATAGTGTTAGGATTCGCAAGAAAAAAAGTTTGGATGATGAACGCTTGGTTGGGCTAAAAAATTAACTCCAAAACTTTCGTTTTGTGTTTAGGTCATCTTCAGATTTTTGATACTCTTTTTCAGGAGTTACTTTTAGAAATGATTTGTGCTGTTCAATTGAAAATTCAATTTGAGAGATGATTTTATCAACGCTATCATTTTCATAATCAATATCTAAAGGCTCTTTGATAACAAATGATTGTAAGACACCACGTTTTTTAATATTTAACCCTTTTTTATCAAAAGAACGTCTAAAACCATCAATAATAATAGGGATTACAATAGGTTTGTATGTTTTAATAATATGAGCTGTTCCTCTTCGTATTGGTTTAAAAGGTGTTGTTGTTCCTTGCGGAAATGTAATTACCCAACCATCATCGAGTGCAATACCAATATTAGAAATATCAGACATTTTCACTTGTCTGTTTATATCTTTACCTTCACTTCTCCACGTTCTTTGAACTGATATAGAACCTGTATATGCAAATATTTTTGGTAAAATTCCAGCCTTCATTGTTTCAGAAGCAGCGATATAATAAATATTGAGTTTAGGATTCCAGATATAACCAACATTTTTAATGTTATCCACTCTTCCTTTTAATGCGGCATTAAATACATGAAACATTGCGGCAACATCAGCAAAATAAGTTTGATGATTGGCTACAAATAATACATTGTTGTGAGGTAAATTTCGAATAATTTCTGACCCTTCAATCTGTAGGCTATTGAATCTACGATAGCGACCATGAGAAATAACTCCAAAAATTCGGATAATCCATTTCTTAATAATTAAAATATGTCCAAAAGGATTTCTCCTGAAAATTGCCATTGTAGGTTAAGAATTATAGGAACTGCAAAGTTACAAAAATTTAGGCTTTATAAACCTTTAAACAAGTCCTTGATTTCACTTAGTATCATTGCTGTTGCTCCCCAAACAATATAATTGTTTAATTTAAAGCAAGGTACATCAATATTACTCATGTACGAAGTGTTTATATTTTTTATAGTGATGTTCTCATCATCCAACAAATCAGATAATTTCACTTCAATTAGAGTTTCTACTTCATGATTGGTTGTGAAACTGGGCGTACCCTCAATAATTCCTATAAACGGAGTGACTAAAAAATTACTTGGCGGAATATATGCGTCTGTTAATTGTTTTATGATTTTGATATCTTGTATATGAATGCCAACTTCTTCAAAAGCCTCACGTTTAGCAGTATGCTGTTTATCACAATCACTTGGCTCTACTTTTCCTCCAGGAAAACTTATTTGTGCCGAATGCGTACCGTTGTAACTTGCTCTGAGTGTGAGTAGGAAACGAGTTTCATTCTCAATATCTTTATAAAACAGTGCCAAAACGGAGGCTTCTTTTGGCTTTTCGGCTTCAATTTTGTCTTTGGTGTATTTCAAGCGCATCTTTGGAGCCAACCGAAACTGTGATGCTAAACCACCTAAAGTTGCTGTATCAATAGTTTGTAATTGAGATGTAAACTCGCTAAAATTCATAGGATAAATCTACTACTATTTTTATAAAACAATTTATGAATCCCGATTAAAAGTTCTTGATTTAATTTTTAAAAAAGGTGTCTTCGCTAACGGACGATAAAGTCAATTAAAACTGAATTTATTTTAACATTAACGAAACTTTAAAATTACCCACTCACCAAGTCCCTTTTTTTTGTTTTTTATTGGCAGCACACAATTCAATAATTTCATCTATTCGTTTCAATCTTGTGGCATCTCTTTTGGCACTGTGTAGCGAGTACAAATAACCTTTTCGATAAGAAGGAGCAAAATTCAAATAGTTG
>CAJXUO010000205.1 GCA_913061425.1 uncultured Lutibacter sp. | reverse complement strand
GACTAAAGCAGCAACATGATATACATAATCAACATCTTTAAAAGCATTTTCTAAAGAAGTAATATCTGTAATATCTGCTTCAATCCATTCTATTTTTGAAAAATACGTAGAAACATCTGTAAAATAATAAGAAAAAACTTGCTTTACAGCCTCTAGATTGCTGCTCTTACGGCAAATTGCTCTTACTTTTTGATGTTTTTGAGTTAGTGATGCTAATAAGTGTGTGCCAACTAATCCTGTTCCGCCTGTAACCAATATCATATGACGAAAATAAAGAAATATTAATTATTCATTCTTAATTATGTCGCTATTTTTATCTTTGTGCAAAATTAATTTTCAAAAATGAAGAATTTTGTTGAAGAATTGAAGTGGCGTGGACTTTTACACGACATTATGCCTGGAACTGAAGAGCAACTTGCCAAAGAGAAAACGACTGCATATATTGGTTTTGATCCAACTGCAGATTCGCTACACATTGGAAGCTTAGTGCAAATATTTATTTTAAAGCATTTTCAACTATGCGGTCACAAACCTATAGCATTGGTTGGTGGAGCAACAGGAATGGTTGGAGATCCTTCTGGAAAATCAGCAGAAAGAAATTTGCTGGACGAAGCAACTTTAAATCATAACATAAAAGGTGTTCAAGCGCAATTAGAACGTTACTTAGATTTTTCGGATACCGAAAACGGTGCAGAATTGGTAAACAACTACGATTGGATGAAAGAAATTTCATTGATTGATTTTGTTCGCGAAACTGGGAAACACCTAACGGTAAACTATATGATGGCAAAAGATTCAGTAAAAAAACGAATTTCAGGAGAAAATACTGATGGGATGAGTTTTACTGAGTTTACATACCAATTGTTTCAGGGCTATGATTTTTATCATTTGTATAAAGAGAAAAACTGCTTGCTACAAATGGGAGGTTCAGATCAATGGGGAAATATTACCACAGGGACTGAATTAATACGAAAAAAAGCACAAGGGAAAGCCTATGCGATTACCGTTCCTTTGGTAACTAAAGCAGACGGAACAAAATTTGGAAAGACAGAAGGCGGAAATGTATGGTTGGATGCTAAAAGAACATCGCCATATAAATTCTATCAATATTGGTTAAACTCTTCTGATGCTGATGCTGAAAAGTATATTAAAATATTTACGTTTTTAGACAAAGAAACGATTGATACTTTAATTACCGAACATCAAGAAGCGCCACACATACGTTTGCTTCAAAAAAGAATAGGTGAAGAGGTGACGATTCTAACACACGGAAAAGAAGCGTATGAAAACGCTATAAAAGCCTCAAATATTTTGTTTGGAAAATCTACTTCTGATGATTTAAAAACATTGGATGAGCAAACATTTTTAGATGTCTTTGAAGGTGTACCACAAGCAGAAATTTCTCGTGAACAAATTGAAAATGGCTTTGAAATTATAGCTGCATTTGCAGATACTGGCTTTTTAAAATCTAACGGAGAAGTACGAAGAGCTTTGAAAGAAAACTCAATATCGGTCAACAAAAATAAAGTAAAAGAAGATTTTTCAATCACTACAGATGATTTAATTGCCGATGCTTACGTGCTGCTGCAAAGAGGTAAAAAGAGTTATTATTTGTTGAAAGTAGTTTAGGTTTTTGTAGTTACGCTTATTGTTGCTGTGTCTAGTTTGGTTGCGTTGGTAAAGACGTCCTCTTTTGCAATTTTGGTTTAATAATCCCTTTTTTCTACATCAGGAAAAGGTCTGTATGCGTAATATTGTAACACTTCTTCCAGCGCCATTTTCAACGCTTTATTTACGGGCAACATAATGTTTCCTAAACGAAAGTCAATTTGATTTAATTGCATATAATACGCTGTAAATATGGGTACATTCAAACCTTTTGTAATTGCTTCGGCAGTAGAATTATATTTATCAGCCTGACCTTCTTTGATAATTTTACAGGTCGCCAACCTCAATTTTCCATATTTATCGGTATTGGCTGCAAATCCAAATAACCGACAAATTAAACCTCGGTATTTGTAATCACCGCAACGACCACCATCAGTAATAAATGAGGGTTTAAAAATCATACACGTTAAACTTTCAGTTTCATTAAGCGTTTTGAGTGTTTTTTCAGCTTCACCGTTTAAAAAAAGATGAAAAGCCCAAGGCAAAAATTCTATTGGAGACGCTTCTATATCTGGATATGTACAACATTTTCCACAACCAGAAACACAACTCATTCCTGACGCTTCTTGAAACTGAGCGCTTTCTTGCTCTAATTGATAAAAAAGGTTTTCTACCAATTGTACCCTTCGCTCTATCGACATTCTTTTTTTTCGAAGGTAGGCTTAATAAAGTTATGTGGTTAAATATATTTCAGAAAAAATACAGTTGCCAATACTTTAAATAAAATTTGTTTTAATTGGGTTTCCAGTACGATACTGAAACAAGTTCGGCACAGGTAAGTGGCATTAAATTTTAAAAAATTAAGGAGTAAACTAAGTTATAACACCATCAAATTACACCCTCTAATATCTGAATTATCAAAGCGACCTATAATTTCGAAAGTTCCGTTTGAAAATACTTTCCCTAAATCTTGAGTTGCAATAAAACTACAAGAATTGATATTTGCTAAATCAATTACATTAATTCCGCCCGTTTTTCCAGTCGGTAATAATGTCAAAGCATCTTCAGTATCTCGTGCTACTATTTTCATCCAATTTGGAGTTTCAAAAACACCGTTTCCTTTAGAATATCCTTGACTCAATAATTCTGTCATTCCATATTCTGAATGTATTTTATCAACGCCAAAACCTTCACATAATATCTGATGTAATTCTTGACGAACCAATTCTTTTCTTCTGCCTTTCATTCCGCCAGTTTCCATAATAACAGCCTCTTTCAAATCAAATTTTCGTGATTCAACCAAATCTAATAACGCATAAGAAACACCCAAAATTAGGAGTTTTTTGTCATTTTTTGAATAATTTTGAATGATTTTAGTCATTTTTTGTGTGTTTTCTAGAAAAAAACCACTTTCTGTATTCTTGCTTTTTTTGATTAAATCATCAACCATATAAATAAGTGAAGAGCCATTCCGCTGCATATAACTTGGTAGTAATGCCAAAACAGTATAGTCTTCAATACTTCCATAAAAGTGTTGAAATCCTTTTCTATAACTTTCTTCATATAAAGAAATCTCTGTTACAAAATGCTGACTTTGCGCGCCTCCTGTACCGCTACTCAAAAACACCTGTTCAACATCCCTTTTAGATGTGGTGATTTGATGAGATTTAAAGAATTGAATTGGCAAGAAAGGTATTTTTTTTATCGAAGTAACTGAAGTAACGTCAACCTTTAAAAATCTTAAAAAATCAGCATAAACAGCACAACTTTTTGCTTGATGCTTAAAAACTTCAAGTGCTGCTCTTTCAAATTCTAAATCAGAATTAATGTTAAAAATAGTCTGTTGCATTGTATATTGCTGAAAAACACAGCAAAAATAGTGTAATTTTACGCAACCTTTCATACTTTTTGGTATCTTAATTTATACAATAAACCCCCAAAACTGTAGAAAATGAAACGAATAATTTTAGTTTTATTAAGTGTTATTTTATTCTCATGTTCACCAAGTGCTGATCATCTAGTAGATCATCATTTTGAATATATTCCTGTTGTAAGTGTAGAGGTTCCTGAATATTTTGTTTTGAATGAAGTGCATCAAATAAAAGTAAAATACGCTTTACCAAACGGTTGTTATGCTTATTATAGCCACGACTATGTATATCAAGGCGAAACTAGAGAGGTTACAAC
>CAJXUO010000204.1 GCA_913061425.1 uncultured Lutibacter sp. | reverse complement strand
CTCTATAGTTACTTGTCCAGTTGCTTGCTCTCCTGCTAATGAGGCTGTTATTACTGATGAACCAATTGATAACATTTCAACTCTTCCAAAATCTCTAACCGCTACAATACTCGGTTCTGAAGACGTCCAATCAAAATAACTTGATGCAGCTAGAACTGTTTGATTTAAACCAGATGATAAATTAAACATAACCGAAGGTGTTTCTAAAACATTTTCATTATCTAAAAACCCTTGTGAATTAGCATTTTCACCATTATAAATTTCTGGTCTTGGCGCTCCGATAGTTCCTAATTTTTCAAATTTTAAATCGTCAATCCAAAAGGTATAACCAAAACCACCAGTTTCTTGAGTTCCGGCTGAATACCAAAACATCCCTCTTTCTTCAAAAAGTTTAGATGGGTCTGGTATTGGAATAATATATTTAACCCAGTTTGTACTAAAACTTGTATTTTGAATAGTCGCTAGGTATTTATTTTCACCAAAATCTTGACCAAAACCAAGTTCACCAATATTAATACCTTGAGAGGCTTTAGCCCAAAACGTTAAGGCATCAAATCCAGTGAGATCACGTCCAGCACCATCAACCCTAAAAATAGCACCAGCATAAGTACCTTCCGGATCGTTATCATTTGGTACGTCTATACGCATTGAGGATTGACTTTCGTAACCTTCATTATCATCTACAGACCAAGCGGTTGCTTTTGAACCTAAAAAAGGGAAATAAAAGTCAGAACCTAAACCAATGGGTGCGTCTGTAAAAATCTCTCCGCCTGCTGAATTTGTTGCAAACTCAACATCATCTGATAAATCTCTTTCACAACTAACAGTCATCATAAAAATCATCACTAAGAAAAGTGTGTTTTTTTTATAAATAAATTTTAATTTTTTCATTTTTCTAATTTTTTATTTTCCAATGTTAATATGAATATATGTTCTAAGTTCCCATTCATTACCATTACCAAATCCAACAGGACTTATAATTGGTGAAGTAGCAAAAGGTAGTGCCTCATTAGGGCTGAATCTTGGAGAGTATTGGTCCATAGAACGCCATGTACCACGTATTCCAATTTTAGTGTCAGGTAAAATAAACCAGTCTGGTTTCCCAACAGATGTTGATAAATCCAACATTAACTGTACTGGGTAAGTAAGATTAAAATCACGATGGTAATCATATGGACCCCAATCATTAACTTTAAATGTATGTGTTAACTTTAATTTTTTATAAATTAATCTAATATCTCCTCCAAAACGCTCAATAGTTCTTTCGTCACTACCGTTTGATTGAGCATTACCGGCATAAATATTTGCGATTACTCCTAATTCAGGGCTCACTTTAGATACTATTCTTGAATGAACTTCCCATAAATCTATGGCAGGAGTTGAATTAGGAAATGCAAAAGTAGTACGATTTGCTAAAAACCCAATTGCTGCATCTTGTGTCGTTGGGTGATGACGATATACAAACCCTAAATTCATAGCAAATTTAGCGTCTTCTTGTCTATCATTATCCCATTCATACATCCAACTCCCTGGAGTTGGATCATAAGTAAATAAAAGTTCTCCAGCTGTTGTTTCTCTGTTTGCTCTAACAATAAATGGATCATCTTGAATATTTCTTAATCTTCCAGGTCCTTGCACATCATTTGGCATAGCACCAACAATTGGTTTTTGCCATAAGAAGTTAGGCGCGATTTCAAAATCTCCCGTTGTATAAGTGAAACCGGTTAAAAAGTTAGTTTTGTTACCGCTCCCATTATCCTTAAGTTTCCATCCTGTAAAAGTTTGTGTTTGGTCTGCACCTCCATTTGCAACTAACCCCTGAACTGCTACTTGCCCATACCAATTAATTGCCCCATTTTGATAGGTTATTTTTGCTTTTGCTCCCCAATTATCATCGGAGTTAATTTTATCGGTATAAATAATATAATTTCCTGAGTCTCCTTCTGCAACTTGAAACTCTCTACCATTAAGAGGTTGACCTCCCCAAATACCTCCAAGTTGAAAGCCAAAATTACCAAAGTCTCTTTCTACTGATAGTGTTACTCTACGCGTTTTAGGTTGTGGTATTGCAATTGAAGTAACCGCCTCTCCAACATCATCTATATCTTCATGGTAAATAGCACTGAAATCATAATGTCCAATTGTACGGTTGTACTTTAATAATACTGCAGGATTTGCTCCCCACCAAAGTTGAGGGCCAAATGCTGCTTTCAGGCCTTTTAATGCTCTTTTACCATCTACTTCAAAACCAAGAATTTCACCTTGGTAGATATCTAGATTAGGTCCGTAATTAGCTTCTGGATATAGACCAAATATATCACCTTCATAACCCCAATGATAATGACCCGTTCTATAAAAACCTCTCAAGTCAAAATCTTTAGCGTTCCATTCAAATTCAGCATTATAAACTTTAATTCTTTCAGGATCGGTAATTGCTACATTACCATCATCTGTATTTACTGAAATAGGACGTCCTCTATTTTCATAAAAAATTTCATCAATAGGGTTGTCTGCAACATTCCCAAGTATATTGAAATTTATATTTGCACGCATATTAGAGGTTGGATTTCCCTCTACACCAATAAAATAAGATTGCATGTGATCAAAACCAAGTTGATCAGGGTAATTATTAGCATCAGAATCGGCTTGTCTTGGAGTTGTAATTAAATTACCTCCTGTATTGAAAGTCGTAAATTCAGCCCTCATATTACTTAATTTAATCTTCTCACCACCTCCCATTGCTGCTTTATCACCTCTTGCTCTTAAAACACCATCCATAAGATTGATATTTGAAAAATGGTTTGTAATAAAATCTGCATCTACACCTTCACCATAAGGATTTATTTGGTGTGCTTCTTTTAATGAATAATATGCAGCTCTTGGATATAGAGTATAAAGGCCTCTAGCATTATTTGGTCCTTTAGCACAAATACCAAACCACTCTTCATTCATGTTATTACTTCCGTTTTCTGTATCTAAATAATAACCTCCATTTGACCATGATGCTCCTGTATCATGTACATCTAAATTTTTTGTTTGACCTAATTTCCACCATCCGTCACTAAACTGAAAGGTGAAACCACCTATTGAATTTCCAGCCTTTCCTAATCCAGCAGCATTTTGGTAAATTTCTTTCCAGTTCTCAACCATAAAAAACGATTGCATTTTTTGGTCTTCTTGATTACTTAGTGCATTAAAAGCATCTGCTCCAAACTCTGTAAACAAGATTGGCATATCCAATTCTTTTTTAACACGCTCAAATGCATCTCCAAAAGATTTACCTCTATACATGTTTGTACCATAAATATCAACATCTTTACATTCTTCAGCAACAATATCTGCAAATAGCATATCACCATTACAAATTGCAACAGGAATAGAAGAATTAATTTCTTTCATTTTAACTGCTGCATCATTCATTAATTTATACATAGGTCTTCCACGCTTTTCACCTACTTCTCTCTTTTTATCTTCTTCATCTGGAAAATCTTCAGTTTCTGCACCTGCCCAGAAAAGACCATAATTGTTTTCGTTTCCTAATAAGAATAATAATAATCCTGGAGTATTTTTATAGTCTTCTGCTAACGTAGTAATTTCACTCATCAACAATTCTTTTGTCTTAGCATCTCTATAATCTGTAACTGGAGTCCAAGCACTGTCGATAGTTAAACCATACCTACCAAATGAATGGTTAAGCATTGTATAAATTCCATAGTTTTCATATATATAGGTAATCCATTTTGGTTGAATACCTGTATATTGTCTTATTGCATTCACTCCCATGTTTTTTAATAAACTCATCTCTG
>CAJXUO010000203.1 GCA_913061425.1 uncultured Lutibacter sp. | reverse complement strand
AAGTTATCGCGTAAACTCTTTAAAATCTTTAGATGGATCGTAATCGTTATTTGTTTTAAGAGAATGCAATTCGCTTCGTGGATCTTTAGATCTTATAAATGGAAACAGTAGTTGTACATACCAAGGTTCATTCATTTGATTCCACGCTCCAAATTCAGTAGGGTATTTTCTTGTGATTTTTGCAGTACCAAATAATACATCCCATAAGAAAAGTAAATTTCCAAAATTACCATTTGGATGAGAAACACCATCTTCTGCTGTTAATCCATGATGTGCATAATGTGTACTTGGCAACGTTATTGTGCGTTCAATAACCCAAGCAATTGGATGTAATATTTTGTATTTGAATAAAAACCTATCCCAACGTGTTTCGCTATGAGCTAATAAAATAAAAATCAATTTTACTGGAAGATAAAACAAATACACATAGCCCATTCCTAAATAAATAAGTAAGCCTGAAAACCATAAACCTGGCATCAAAGCATAATATAAAGTTGCGTTTCTATACGTTACCATGACACCCATTTCTTGTACAACATGATGTGGTCTGTGTAATTTCCACATAGTTGGACTTACATGAGACAATCTATGCCACCAATATTGAGTCATATCATCCAACACTAAAAATGCTGCAATATGCCACCAAATAGACGTATTTATAAAGTAATCTGCTAAACCAGGAAACCAAGCAGTCATTCCCAAAACTACAGAAAGTAGTATTGCAGGTTGAATTAAAGTTGGTAACGTTACCAAGCCTAAAATTTCTATAGCATAATCATTTTTAGTTCTTCTATCATTATTAAAATATAAACCACCTAAAGCCTCTATAACACCTAAAACTAATAAAAAAATAGCCGGAACTAGTTTACTTATTTGCTCTGCTTCCATCTTTTAAAACCATTTAATTGTTAGATTAATCAGTGTCTCTTTAAAATTGGTATATGGAGGCATTAACATTTCTAAAGCTCCAGGTATATGTTGTTTTAAAACACCTCTAGCATTCGAGAATTCTTGAAAACCAAACACACCGTGAGATTTTCCTATTCCGCTATTATTTGAACCTCCAAAAGGTAAATTTTTATTAAAGAAATGAACCGCATTATTATTTATACATGAGCCTCCAGCTCTCGTATTCTTTAATATATGGTTTATATTTTTAGTTTTTTTACTGTATATGTAAAGTGCTAATGGTTTATCTTTTGAGTTAATCGTATCTATAACCTCTTCTATAGAATCATAAGGTATAATAGGTAAAATTGGTCCGAAAATCTCTTCTTGCATTACCTTAGAACTCATTTTAACATTGGTTAAGATAGTAGGTTCTATTGCATTAGATTTTTCATCAACCTTACCTCCATAAGAAACGGTTGCTCCTTCTTCTTTTGCATTATCTATCATACTTGCAACTCTATCTTTGTGAGATGCATTCACAATACATGTATAACTTTCAGATTGATTTGCATACTCTCCATAGAAAGATTTAATGACTTTTGTAAATTCATTTACCAATTCCTCTTGTTTACTTTTATGTACATAAATATGATCTGGAGCGATACAAACTTGACCAGCATTTGCAAATTTACCCCAAGCAATTCTTTTGGCTGCGGTTTTTATTGATGCTGTTTCATCTATAATTGTTGGTGATTTACCTCCCAATTCTAATGTAACTGACGCTAAATGTTTTGCTGCTGCAGACATTACTATTTTCCCTATAGATGGCGCACCTGTAAAAAAGATGTGATTAAATGGTAATGATAATAAATCTGTTGATGTCTGTATAGCACCTTCAATTAATGTTATTTCATTTTCTTCAAAAACGGAAGCAATTAATTCTTTCATCACTTTTGAAATATGAGGTGTCATTTCAGAAGGTTTTATTATAACTGTATTACCAGCTGCAATTGCACTTACTAAAGGTGAAATAGTTAAGTTTACAGGAAAATTCCATGGTGAAATAATTAAACAAACACCTTTTGGTTCGTATTGTATTGAAGAAGTAGAACCCATAAAAGCAATTGGTGTAGAAACACGTTGTTTGCTTGTCCAAGAATTTAAATGACTTAACGCGTGTTTAATTTCGCTAGTTACAGGATAGATTTCTGTCAAATCAACTTCTGCCTTTGGTTTACCCATATCTTTATAAAGCGCCTCTTGTATTGCACCTCTAAAAGTAACTTCTACCGCTTTCTTTAACGCTTTTAGTTTTCTTCTTCTTTCTGATATTGGCTGATTTGCAACTGCAAACTGATTCTTTCTTTGCTTTTCAAAAATAGTTGTTATACTATTTAAATCTAACTGATCTTTCATTGATTCCATATTTTATAGTTTGCGTAGTTCTTTTTTTAATATTTTACCTGTTGCACTTGTTGGTAATGCATTAATAATTTCGATAACTCTAGGGTATTTATATGACGCAATGTTATCTTTGGTGTACTGCACTAGTTTTAATTATTTTCTTCATTTTGGATTGTATAAATTTTGATATTACTCTTCTTTATTTGGGATGTTACTCATTGCATATTCTGAAATTGCTGTAATAGATAATGATGGGTTTACACCTGGATTTGCAGAGATCATAGAACCATCACAAACCATCATATTTTTATATCCAAAGACATTACATTCTTTATCTATAACTCCAACTGAATTGTCTTTTCCCATAACTGCACCTCCTAAGATATGCGCTGTTGTAGGGCTACCTAATAATACATCTGTAAAATTTGCATAAGGTATTGCCTTAACCATTTTACCAAATTTCTTACCTAAGGTTAATGCTTCAGGAATAAATGCATTTGGTTTTTCACCACTTTCAGTAACCGTTTTCATTCTGGTAAGCTTCCCTCTCTTTATACGCAAAGTGCTATCTAAAGTTTGCATAAATAGTAATACCGTAGTTCTCTTTGCATAGTTTTTTGCAAACACCGTTTTAAGAAAAATTAAAGGTTGTTTTAAAATAATACCTAAAACACCTAAAACCCTAAACAATACAAATTTATTATGTATCGTTGGTACTGTCATTGTTCTAAAAAAACTAGAACCCTCACCATATCGTACAGGTTCTAAATGGCTATTTTCATCGGTATGTAAAACAGAACCAATTGCAATTCCTTTAGAGTAATCTTTATGATTTTTTTCGGTGGAAGTTAAAACGAGTAATGATTCATTATTAGTACGGATATTACATCCTACTTTATCTGAAAGGTTAGGTAAACTTTTATCTTTTAATTCTAATAATAACGGAACTGTTCCCATAACACCTCCAGAAAAAATAACGCCTTTTGTCGTAACTTCTCCTTTAGATTTCTTACCAAGTTTTGCCTTAAATTTAATTTTATAACCTTCTGAACCATCATCTTTACCAGTTGGTAATACGTTAACAACTTCGGTTTCTGCAATAATTTTAGCGCCTAATTGTTGCGCTAGGTATAAATAATTTTTATCTAATGTGTTTTTCGAATTGTATCGACAACCTGTCATGCAAGCTCCACAATAAACACATCCTGTTCTATCTGGTCCTTTTCCATCAAAATATGGATCTTTTACCGTTTTTCCAGCTTCGCCAAAATACACTGCAACTTTTGCTGCTTCAAAATGATCCTCTTTACCTATGTCTTTTGCTAATTGCTTTATTGCTAAATCTGCAACATCTAATTTAGGGTTTGTTACAGCGCCCAACATTTTATAAGCTGTTTGATAAAATGGTTCTAAAATATTTTTCCAATTATGAAGTTCTGACCAACTACCTGATTTAAAAAATTCGTCTTTAGGAACTGGTAATGTGTTTGCGTAGGTTAATGACTGTCTCTTATACACATCTGACGCTGCCGACGAATAG
>CAJXUO010000202.1 GCA_913061425.1 uncultured Lutibacter sp. | reverse complement strand
TCATTACACCGTGATTATTTACCATCATCATGGACAATGTTCTCACCTACATTTGTAGATATTGGAATCTTTGTTGGAACTATTGGTTTCTTCTTTGTATTGTTCTTATTATATTCAAGAACATTCCCTGTAATTGCACAGGCAGAAGTTAAATCAATTTTAAAATCTTCTGGAGATAATTATAAAAGACATAGAGATGCTGGAGGAGAAAATCCCGCACCAACTAAACAAATTAAAAAATAAGTATTATGAGTTCTAAAGTAATACAAGCAATGTATAATGATGACGACATATTAATGTCGGCAGTAAAGGAGACTAGATCTGCGCATCATCATATCGAAGAAGTATATACACCATTTCCCGTTCATGGACTTGATAAGGCAATGGGATTAGCACCAACAAGGATTGCAATTACTGCATTCATGTATGGTTTATGTGGACTGTCATTTGCAATTTGGATGACAAACTACATGATGATACAAGATTGGCCACAAGATATTGGAGGTAAACCAAGTTTCGCTTGGATTTACAATATGCCTGCATTTGTACCAATTATGTTTGAAATGACAGTATTCTTTGCAGCGCATTTAATGGTTATCACTTTTTATATGCGTAGTAGATTATGGCCGTTTAAAGCAGCTGAAAATCCTGATCCAAGAACAACAGATGATATGTTTGTTATGGAGGTATCGGTTGATGGAAATGAAAAAGAACTGACATCGTTTTTAGAAAAAACTGGAGCAGTAGAAATTAAAGTAACTGAAAAGCATTAAGTAGATGAAAAAAGTTATAAATAGTATATTATTAGTGATGTTCATAGTAACTGTTACGTCATGTGATAAAAGTAAAAGAGCACCGAATTTACAGTTCATGCCTAATATGTATGAGCCTGTGAGTTATGAGACTTATGGAGAAAATGGAATATATGACAACGGAATGGCTTCTAGGCTTCCTGTTGATAGAACTATTGCACGTGATGCTGAATTTCCATATGATTATCCAAATACACCAGAAGGTTACGAAGCAGCTAAATCAAACCTAATGAATCCGTTAGGGTCTGATTTGGACTCTAAAAAAGGGAAAGCATTATATAGTATTTACTGTGCTTCATGTCATGGTTCAAAAGGAGAAGGACAAGGTGAATTAGTAAAAAGAGAAAAGTTTTTAGGGATACCTAATTATAAAGATAGAGATATTACAGAGGGTAGTATATATCATGTAATTATGGTTGGTAAAAATATGATGGGATCACATTCATCACAATTAACAGAAGAAGAGCGTTGGCAAGTTGTTGCTTATGTTCAAGAATTAAATAATTCTTTTTAATTAGAATTTAGAAGATATGTATAAGTTTTCAAAAAAATTAAAGACACTTTCATTTGCATTAATGTTTGTCGGTTTGGTAGGTATAGTTTGGGGTTTTATGAATACACCAAGTACTATTGAAGAAGCGAAAGAGATTGTAGCGAAGAACTCACAAGACGGACATGGTTCAGATCATGTTGAAACAGTTTCTACACATGAAGTTGTAGATTCACATGGAGATGATCATAGCGCATCACATGATGAGCATGTATTCCATCAATTACAAAACAGACCTTGGTCAGCACTCTATGTTGCCATATTCTTTTTTATGATGTTAGCATTAGGAACGTTAGCGTTCTATGCAATTCAACAAGTAGCACAAGCAGGATGGTCTATCGTTTTGTTTAGAGTTATGGAGGGTATCACAGCATATTTACCAGTTGGAGCCGTAATTTTATTTGTATTTTTAGCACTATCAGGTATGCACATGAATCATGTTTTTGCTTGGATGGATCCAGAATTAGTTGATCCGACAAGTCCTAAATTTGATCATTTATTAGATGCGAAAAAAAGTTATTTAAATGTGCCATTTTTCTTAATAAGAGCAGCAATATATATTGGCGGATGGATTTTATATCGTTGGTATGCATGTAAGCAAACCTTAGCATTAGACAATGCAGAAAATGGAGATTTGAAACACTATAAGAGGTTAGTAGGTGCTTCTGCAGCATTCTTAGTGTTCTTTTTAATTTCAGAATCTATGATGTCTTGGGATTGGTTAATGTCTATAGATCATCATTGGTTTAGTACATTATATGGTTGGTATATTTTCGCTGGAATGATTGTTTCAGGAATAACAACTATCGCATTAGTTACAATTTATTTAAAATCTAAAGGGTATTTAGAATATGTAAATGATAGTCATTTACATGATTTAGCTAAATTCATGTTCGGATTTAGTGTTTTCTGGACATACCTTTGGTTCTCACAATTTATGTTAATTTGGTATGCAAACATTCCTGAGGAAGTAACATACTATGCACAACGTTTTGAAGAAATAAAAGTTCCATTTTTCGCAATGGTAGTTATGAATTTCGCATTCCCAATATTAATTTTAATGAATAGTGATTATAAGAGATTACCTTGGTTTATTGTTATGGCAGGTGTAATTGTATTAGTAGGTCATTATGTAGATATATATGTTTTAATTACTCCAGGATCAGTTGGAGCACAATGGAAATTCTTATCACCTGAGGTTATAGGTTCAGCATTGTTCTTTTTAGGCTTGTTTATTTTGGTAGTATTTACAGCATTAACAAAAGCGCCATTAAAAGTAAAAGGGAATCCATTTATCAAAGAAAGTGAACAATTTCACTATTAATTTTATATAGAAAATAAAGAAATATGTTAGCGTTAATTTATATTTTAATAGCAGTATTAATAGCAAGTACTTTTTGGCAGTTGACCAATGTATTTAACTTAAAGAAGAATATTGCAACGGAAGAAGATAATGATCAACAAGGTAAATTGATGTTTGCTTTTATGATTTTCTTTTACGGATTGATGATATTTTCTTTCTGGAAATATTGGGCTGTATTATTACCAGAATCTGCTTCTTTAGAAGGAGAGCAAATAGATAATTTATATAACATTTCAATGTTATTGATATTGTTTGTACAAGCAATAATGCAATTTTTATTATTTTACTTTGCTTACAAGTATAGAGGAGTTAAAGGAACGAAAGCATTATTTTATGCTGACAGCCATAAGTTAGAGACAATATGGACGATAACTCCAGCAGTAGTTTTAGCAGTATTAATTATTTACGGTTTATCAGTTTGGATAGACATTACTGACACATCGGATTTAGAAGATCCAATAGTGATAGAATTATATGCAAAACAATTTAGTTGGGAAGCAAGATATGCAGGTAAAGACAATACGTTAGGTAAAGCAAACGTAAGATTCATTAAAGGAATTAATACTATAGGAGTAGATATGACTGACTTAAATTCAGTAGATGATATTCCAGTTCGTAATGAATTGCATTTACCGAAAGGGAGACCCGTAATATTTAAGTTCCGCTCACAAGATGTTTTACACTCGGCTTATATGCCTCACTTTAGAGCACAAATGAACTGTGTTCCTGGAATGGTTACTCAATTTGCTTTTACACCTTCTATGACTACAGAAGAAATGCGTAAGAATGATAAAATTGTTGCCAAAGTAGAAAACATTAATAAGATTAGAGCAGAAAAAGGAGAAGATGCTTATGAATTTGATTACATATTATTATGTAATAAAATTTGTGGTGCATCACATTATAATATGCAAATGAAGATTGTTGTACATGAAGAAGCTGATTTTAATAATTGGTTATCTGAACAACAAACTATGACTCAAGTAATAAAATAATAAATACGATTCAAAAAAAGATTTAGATTATGTCAGATCATCATCATAAAGAAACATTTATAACTAAATATATTTTTAGTCAAGATCATAAAATGATTTCTAAACAATATCTTATTACTGGTATTTTTATGG
>CAJXUO010000201.1 GCA_913061425.1 uncultured Lutibacter sp. | reverse complement strand
CTCAAAATCGTTGATGATAGAGTTTATGAAATCACATTATTACGATCCTTATATCGCTCAATATATTCATCCTAAAAAAGAATATAAAGTGAAGTTGAAAGATGCCGATCGTGAATTTGTTTTTGATGCTACTCAAGCGGATTTAAACAAGTTTGATCGTGTTATTGATGAACTAGAACCTGGAAATTTAAGAATGCCTGTTTTAATCAAAAAATACATTAAACAAAATGCAAAATTGGTAGCTTTTAATGTAGATCCAAAATTTAATAACGCAATTGATGGACTTATTTTTCTTAAGATTTCTGACATTCCAGAGAGCACTGTAAGACCCGTAATGGAAGAGTTTCAAGCGGAACTAGAGCGTAAAGCAGAAGAAGCTTCTTCTGAATCAACTTCAACTGAATAATTCTTTTAACAGCATTTAGTTATTGATTTTAATTCTTTTTTTACTTTACCTAAAGGGTTGATTGCTTTGCACTGAGTAGTATCTGAATGTAGTTTTACAATAATAGTATCCGCATTTATTTCTATTTCATGAACAACTAAATTAGAGGTGTGAAATGTTGCATTTCCATATTCAATTTTAATTTCTTTCTCTAATAAAAGAGGTCTTATCGAATCAACTCTATCAAATATTTCGATTGCCTTAACTGTTTTCATATAGATCCGCTTATTAATCTCTGTAGGACTTTCCCATAATTGAACAATTGTTTCTTGCCAAGAATCTGATTTCCCTCCACAATCAACAGAATCAATTGAAACATTTTTAATTTCAGTGATATGATAGTTTGCTCCAACAAAAAGACCAGATTTATATTCAAATATTAAATCCTTGTCTAAATTCTCTTTTAATGTCTTTAAAAATGTATGTGTTTTCATAATTTTATTAGCAATAATTAAATCTAGTAATGTTGAAAAATGCGTTTAACTCTTCTTGCAATTTTGCTATATTTTAACTATTCAAAAGTAGCGTCAACTGGCTCCCATAATTCGATTTTATTACCATCATTGTCTAAAATCCATCCAAATTTACCATATTCATATTCCTGGATTTCATCTACAACTGTAACTCCCTCATCTTTTAGGGCTTTTAAAAGTTCAACTAAGTTTTCAACTCTATAATTAAACATGAAATCTTTTTTTGATGGTGCAAAGTGGTCTGATTTTTCATCAAATGGACTCCATTGAGTGGAGCATTTTTTCCCATCCTTATCTTTCCACCAAAACGTACATCCCCAATCATTAGTGTCAAAACCTAGATGTTTTTTATACCAATCTTTTGTTTCTTTTGGATTGGTTGTTTTAAAAAATAATCCACCAATTCCAGTAACTCTATTTTCCATTTTATTATTTTTTAATACCCTTTTCGTCTAAACTTATCCAATTTTCTGGAGGTGATGCTTTGTATTTCATTTTAATAACTTTAGGATCTAAAAATTTGCCTTTATCTTATCTACAATTATTTGTGCTAATTTGATTTTAGATTCGACCGTCCAACCTGCAACATGAGGAGATAACAATACATTTTCTGCGTTAATTAAGTATTCAAACGGTTCTGGTAGTGAGTCGCTTTCGAATAGGTTTTCAAAAGATCCTTTCTCATATTCCAACACGTCTAATCCTGCACCGAAAATTTTTTCGCTGTATAATCCTGCAACTAAAGCTGATGTATCGACAGCAGTTCCACGTGCTGTATTAATTAACCAAAAAGGTTTTGAAAAACTATCAATAAAAGCGGTATTTACCATATTATGAGATAGCTCATTAAAAGGGGTATGTAAACTTAAGATATCGGCGCTTTTTTGTATTTCTTCCAAGGAAACTTGTCTGCAATTTTTATCGCCAACACCTTGCTTTATGTCATAGCAAATTACATCTACATCAAACCCTTGTAGTTTTTTAGCAAATGACTTTCCCATATTGCCATAACCAATCAAACCGACTGTTTTTCCATCTAACTCAACTCCGCGATTCTCTTCTCTCAGCCATTTACCTTGTCTAATTTCTCTATCTGCTGTGTTGAGTTTATTAAAAAGTGAAAGTAGCATTCCCAAAGCATGTTCTCCTACAGCATTCATATTTCCTTCAGGTGCTGCAATCAATTTTATACCTTTTTTTTCAGCATACTCACAATCGATACTTTCTAATCCAGCACCAACACGAGCGATAAATTGTAGGTTTTTTGCAGCGTCTATAAATTGTTTGTCAATTTTAAAACGACTGCGAATTACAATTCCGCTATACTCACTTATTTTATCTACAACTTGAAATTTCAAAGAGGTATAGTCTTCATCATTTGTATATCCTAAATCGTTCAATTGATTTATTAATAATGGATGATTACGATCAAGATGGAGAATTTTCACGATTAATATTGTTCGTTTTCATTAGGGAAATCAACACTTTTAACATCATCAATATAATTCTTAAAAGCACCGGTCATTTCATCATAAAGATTTAAGTATCTTCTTAAAAAACGCGGATTAAACTCATGTGTCATCCCTATCATATCATGTGTAACTAGCACTTGACCATCAACTCCAGAACCTGCACCAATTCCAATAACAGGAATGGAAAGGCTTTCTGCTACTTCTTGAGCCAGTTTTGCTGGAACCTTTTCTAAAACCAATGCAAAGCACCCTATTTTTTCTAATAATAGAGCATCTTTTTTTAACTTTTCCGCTTCTTCTTCTTCCTTTGCTCTTACGGTATATGTCCCAAATTTATAGATTGATTGAGGTGTTAAACCCAAATGCCCCATCACTGGAATTCCTGCATTTAAAATACGTTTTATAGAGTCTTTAATTTCTTTTCCACCTTCCATTTTCACAGAGTGAGCACCGCTTTCTTTCAATATTCTTATGGCAGATCTTAATGCTTCCTTTGGGTCAGATTGGTAACTTCCAAAAGGTAAATCTACAACAACCAAACAACGATGAATTGCTCTAACAACCGAACTAGCATGATAAATCATTTGGTCTAAAGTAATTGGAACTGTTGTCTCGTGACCAGCCATAACATTGGATGCAGAATCTCCAACAAGGATTACATCTATACCTGCATTGTCAACAATCTTTGCCATTGTATAATCATAAGCAGTTAACATTGATATCTTCTCTCCATTACGTTTCATATCAGTCAATGATTTCACAGTAACGCGCTTATATTCTTTTTTTGCTACAGACATTTAATATAGTTTTAGACTGTAAAAATAGTGAAAAATAAGAAGTCTTTTGTTTCTTAAAATTTTCATACCTTCGTTAGTACAAAATCAGTTAATGTTAGTGACTACCAAACACACTTTAGTTCCAGAAAAATGGGTCCAATCCTATTCAGATTACTTGTATAATTATACAATTACACGAGTGAATAATGATGAGTTATCTAAGGACTTGGTACAAGAAACTTTTTTTGCTGGATTAAAGTCAATGAAAAATTTTCAAGGGATGGCAAGTGAACGCACTTGGTTAATTTCGATCTTGAAAAGAAAAATAATTGATCATTACAGAAAAATAAATTCGAAGAAAGGGAAAGCTGAAGTTCGAATGAATTTTTATAAAGATGGTGAAAATGAAGGCGAATGGATTGAAGAGCGCGCTCCTAATTCATGGTCTAGTGATACCGATAAAGATATTGAAAATGGTGAGTTGAAAAACACTTTAGAAGAGTGTATAGGTCGTTTACCTGAAAAATACGGAATGGTATTTAAGATGAAAACCATTCAAGGTTTTGAAACAGAAGAAATCTGTAAGGAACTTGAAATAACTCCGTCAAATTTATGGGTTATCATCCATAGAGCAAGAACTCAGTTAAGGAAGTGTATGGAAGATAATTGGTTTAATAATTAATAGAATGAGTAAATT
>CAJXUO010000200.1 GCA_913061425.1 uncultured Lutibacter sp. | reverse complement strand
ACCAAGATAAATCTGTAATATGTACTAAACCATCAACACCACCTAAATCAACAAAGACACCATAAGAAGTAATATTTTTAACAATACCTTCTAATACTTGTCCTTTTTCTAATTTACCGATGATTTCTTTTTTCTGTAATTCAATATCAGCTTCAATAAGAGCTTTATGAGATACAACAACATTTTTAAATTCGTGGTTGATTTTCACAACTTTGAATTCCATTGTTTTCTCTACATATTGATCGTAATCTCTAATTGGCTTCACGTCAATTTGAGATCCTGGTAAGAATGCTTCAATTCCGAAAACATCTACAATCATACCTCCACGAGTTCTACATTTCACGAAACCGTTTACTACTTCACCTGAATCATGTGCTGCGATAACTCTATCCCAAGCCTTGATTACACGTGCTTTTTTGTGTGATAATACTAATTGACCAGAAGCATCTTCTCTTTTGTCTACCAATACTTCAACAGTATCTCCAACAGATAATCCTGGATTATATCTAAATTCGTTTAAAGAAATTACACCTTCAGATTTTGAATTGATATCAATAATTGCTTCACGGTCAGTTTTTCTAACAACCGTTCCTTCAATTACTTCTCTTTCGTTTACAAATCCTAAAGTTCCAACCAAAGCATCTTCAAAAGCTTTCAACTTATCGTCTTCAACTTCTTCGATTCCTTGCTCGTATTTATGCCAGTCAAAGCTTTCTAAAAACTCTTCTGGAGTTGCAGCAGTATTCTCTTCCTCTTCAACAAGGTCAAGTTTCTCTTCTTCAACTTCTTCAATCAATGCTTCTTTTGCTTCAATAACAACGTCATCATCAATTGCAATAACTTCGATTTCTTCTTTTGCTTCTTTTACTTCTTTTACAGGAGCCTCTTTAACAACTGGTGCTGCTTTAGCAACTGGTGCTGCTTTAACTTTTTCTTTAGGAGCATACACTGACTGCTTCCCTAAATCTTCCACTAAGATTGTGTAAAAAATAGCTCTGTATTTGTTTCTGTTAGATTTTCCAATCTTTTCAATTGCATTTTCAATTGCAGTATCTAAAGCTTCGCTGTTTTCTAAGCCTAACTTCTTTACTAAAAAGTTTTTCTTAACTGCTTCTAATTCTTTTTTATCAGAACTTGAAACTTTTTCAGCATCAACTTTATAAATTGATGGACCTAATCCTTTAGTTACGGCTGCTAATAATTCAACATTTAAACCTAAACCTAACTTTTCAACCTCACTTGTATAAAGGTCAATTTTTTCTTGTAATTTTGACATGTGTCAATATTTAAATTGTATCTTACTGTAATTCAGATTATTAAACGATAATCACACTAAGAGATGTTTATATAAATTTTCTCTTTGTTCCCTTCTAAATCTGCTCTCGTTAAAAGGAGTGCAAATTTACGGATTCTTATCGAACTTAACAAGTGTAATTTACAGTAAATCAGTAGGTTTATTTGAAGTTGTTATTCCAACCAATTTTTAAAATCTTTCACTTTCTCTCTACTCACAATAATTTCATGCTCAGAGAAGTGATGTAGAATAATTTTTAAGCGACTATTGGTGTAAGAAATGATGTCTTTAATCTGATTAATATTAACAAAAAATTTACGACTTACTCTAAAGAATTTTGTTGGATTCAACATTGAATCTAATTGCTCTAAAGTACTATCAATCAAATACTCTCTGTTATCTGAAGTGAAAATATAGGTTCCTTTATTTTCGCTATAAAAACATTCAATATCTTCAATAGAAATCATTTTTAAATGCGGCCCTATTTTCACCGTAAATCGTTCTTTAAAACTTCTATCTAAAGGATTTACAAGCAACTTTTGAATTTGCTCTATATTCAGTTGAACATTACCTGAACGCTGCTTATTCATTTTAAATTTAGCTATTGCATTCTCTAATTCTTCATCGTCAATTGGCTTTAATAAATAGTCAATACTGTTTAATTTAAATGCTTTAAGTGCATACTCATCATAAGCAGTCGTGAAAATAATTGCACTCTTTACGGCTACTTGCTCAAATATTTCAAATGATAATCCGTCAGATAATTGAATATCTAATAAGATTAAATCTGGATGCTCATTAGTCTTAAACCAATTTACAGATTCTTCCACTGAATGTAACATGGCAAGAGCCTCAATATTAATTTCTGCAAGCATTCTTTGCAACCTTCTTGCTGAAGGCTTTTCATCTTCAATAATTAGTACATTCATAATCTATTAATAATCAAATTTGTCTTTGTCCATAAACTCTTTAATCTTTCTATCTTCCCAGTCTTTGGTAAAAGCAATGTTTTTTCCAAAAACTCCTAACCAATGAAAGAACAACCCAATTCCCCAAAAGAATGCTGTGAAAAAGTGACCGTATTGAAAGAAACTTTCATCTACATCTAAGTTAATAAAAATTGACACCCAAAGAAATATATTTACTGCTAAATACCAAAATAAATGCCAATAAAAACCTTTGATTTCTTTTATTTTCTTTTGTGCTCTTAAATATTTTTTCTCTTCTATATATTCGTTTTCCATTTTCTTGTTTTTTTTAAAAATCATCTTTATCTATCAATTCTTTAATTTTTCGTTCTTCCCAGCGTTTAGAAAAAGTAAGATGCCTACCAAAAACGACAAACCAATGAATGAATAGACCTATTCCCCAGAATAATGCATTAGCAATCAATCCATAGCCCTTTCCCAAAAATTCATGTTGTAAAAAACTATCTTCTGCATTTAAATTTATTATAACTAATATCCATAATATGTTTACAATTAAATACCAAAATAAATTCATGTAAAAACCTTTTATCTCTTTTAATCTTTTCTGAGCTTTTAAATAACGTTTTTCTTCTAAATATTCACTTTCCATTTTCTTGCTTTATTAAAAATTATCTTTTTCCATCAATTCTTTCAGTTTACGCTCTTCCCAACCACTATTATATCTAAACACTACAAAAGCATGGACTACAATACTAATCCCCATTCCTATAACAGGAATCCAAAACCATTTAAAATCCCAATATGTTTTATAATTTAGAAATATCCAAAAAGGAATTAAAATGATATAAGCCAAAATGTGAGAATATAAATCTTTTATTTTTTTTACACGTTTCCTTGCTTTGTCGTACGTATTATCTGTTCTCATTTTCATCAATTTTATAAATTATTTTCATTCTCCATGATTTCTCTAATCTTACGCTCTTCCCAATTTGAGCCGTATCCAAACGCTTTAAAACTTTGAATAACCAAACCTAATCCCCAACCAAACATTGGAAACCAAAACCATTGAAAGTTCCAAGAAGTTCTATAATTAATGTAGATTAAAAATGGAATTACGATCACATAGGAGATTAAACTCCCATAAAACCCCTTTAATTCATCAACTCTTTCTTTTGCTCTTATGTACCTATTATTGTCATTTATATAATCTGTTCTCATTATTTTAATTTTTTGTGTTAATAAGGCTAATTTTACCCTAAAAATGTTATTGTTATCTGTTACTACAATCTTTTCTTTAGAGATTAGACTATAGCGTTGATCTATGTTTTTCAGCCCAATTTTAGTGCTTTTTTCAAGCGACTGTTTTAAATTGATATTATTCTCTACTATCAAATATCCTTTATCTTCATAAATATTGATTTCTAACGGACTCTTTGATGTTATCACATTGTGCTTTACTGCGTTTTCTAAAAGCAATTGCAACGACAACGGAACTATTTTTAGTTCAGGATTGCTTACCGTTTCTGTAATATTAAAATTGATTCCGTCTTCAAACCTCATTTTTAATAATTCCATATACGAATTGGCAAATTTCAATTCTTCTGCAAGAGGAATTAAATCTTTGTCTTTTTGCTCCAATACATATCCTGTCTCTTATACACATCTCCGAGCCC
>CAJXUO010000199.1 GCA_913061425.1 uncultured Lutibacter sp. | reverse complement strand
GTTTGTGTCTTTGGGACAAAGTCGATGATTGTGCAGTTTTTGAAAGTGGAATGGCTGCTATTTCTACGGTGTTATTAGAGTTCTTAAAGCCTGGAGATTTATTAGTCTATTCGAATCCTGTTTATGGAGGAACAGATCATTTTATCAATCATTTTTTACCAAGTATTGGTGTGTCTGTTTTGGGAGTTCAACCAAATCAAGATGCAAACGAGGTAAAAGAACTGATTGAGAAATCTGGAAAAGCAGCTAAATTAGCGATGATTTATATGGAAACTCCAGGGAATCCTACAAATGATTTGATTGATATTCAATCGTTTTCTGACTTAGCAAAACATTTCAGCACAGATGAAAAGAAAGTATTGACTGCAGTTGACAATACATATATGGGACCTATTTGGCAACATCCTTTAGAACATGGTGCAGATTTAGTACTGTATTCTGCAACAAAATATATTGGTGGACATAGTGACTTAATTGCTGGCGCTGTTCTTGGAAATCAAGATGTAATGAATAGAGTAAAGGTCTTGAGAACGTTCTTAGGAAATATGACGAGTCCAAATACAGCTTGGTTGTTATTGAGAAGTTTGGAGACATTGAAAATAAGAATGGATCAGCAATCTAGAGGAGCTCAAGAAGTTGCAGAGTATTTAAATAATCACCCAAAAATAGAGAGTGTAAATTATTTAGGGTTATTGACTGAAGGGTCTGTGCAATATGATATTTATAAAAAACAATGTTCATCTCCTGGAGCAATGATTACAATGAATGTAAAAGGAGGAGAGAAAGAAGCGTTTCAATTATTGAATAACTTGAAATTGGTAAAATTAGCGGTAAGTCTTGGAGGAACAGAAAGTCTGGCACAACACCCTAATTCAATGACGCATGCAGGAGTTGATACTGAACAAAAGAAGTTGATGAATATCACTGATAAAATGGTGAGACTATCAATAGGAGTAGAAGATGCAAAAGATTTAATTTGGGATTTATCTCAAGCATTAGATAAAGTCACAGTCCCTAAAAAAGAACTTGCTTATTCATGATGATAAGGCTCGTTCTTTAGAATTGTAAAGCCTCTATACAGTTGCTCTACAACAAATAGGCGAATCATTTGATGGGAAAATGTCATTTTAGAAAATGATATTTTCCCATTTGATTTTTTATAGACTTCTTCTGAAAAACCATAAGGACCTCCAATCACGAATACCAACTGTTTGATACCAGAATTCATCTTTTTTTGAAGATATTTTGAAAATTCTATTGAACTAAATTCTTTCCCTTTATCATCCAATAGAATTAGTTGGTCTGTAGGTTGAATTTGTTTTAAAATGAGTTCTCCTTCTTTTTCTTTTTGCTGATTTTCAGATAAATTTTTAGCATTTTTAATATCAGGAATAACGGATAACTCAAATTTTATATAATGTTTTAGCCTATTTTGATACGTGTCAATTAACTTAATAAGGCTCTTATCATCTGTTTTCCCAATTGCAAGGAGTTTAATTTTCATAGTTAAGAATTGAAATAACAGTATCTACATTACTTGAATAAAGTAAATATAAAAATAGTAGAACCATTCCAAAAATTGAATAAAGAAACGCGATACTGATAATTAAGCCAACGAGTATGCTTTCATAACCTCCTTGATTGATTAAATCAATTTTAATTAGGACAGTTATGGGTAAAATTAAAAATAGAATTATAATACTTTTTCGAAAGGCTTTTGGAATATATAATGTTTCATTCGTCATATAAATAGATTTATAATAATTTCATCAAATATAAAAATAATTTAAAGACACTCAAGATGATAATTAATTTGATATTTTTGTGATGAAAATTATTTTAGAATGATTACAGAAGAACAATTTCAAAAAGAATTAGAAATTATTATCTCAAATGCCATTCGTGAAGATGTTGGAGATGGTGACCATAGTTCATTGGCATGTATTCCTACGGCTGCCACAGGCAAAGCAAAATTATTGGTAAAAGATGAAGGAGTTATTGCTGGTGTTGCCTTTGCTAAAATGATTTTTGACTATGTAGATAGTTCTTTAGAAGTTGAAACATTAATCAATGATGGAGAAAATGTAAAGTATGGTGATATTGTTTTTTATGTAACTGGAAGTTCACAATCTATTTTAAAAGCAGAACGTTTAGTCCTAAACTCTATGCAAAGAATGAGTGCTATTGCGACAAAAACTCGTTTTTTCATGAACTTACTTGAAGGTACTAAAACAAAAGTGCTAGATACCCGTAAAACAACTCCAGGAGTTAGAGCCTTTGAAAAATGGGCGGTAAAAATTGGAGGAGGAGAAAATCATCGGTTTGCGTTATATGACATGATTATGTTAAAAGACAATCATATAGATTTTGCAGGCGGAATTACCAAAGCAATTCAAAAAACACAGCAATATTTAAAAGAGACGAATCGTGATTTGAAAATTATTGTTGAAGCAAGAAGCCTTATTGAGATTGAAGAGATATTAAAATCCGAAGGTGTTTATAGAATATTGATTGACAATTTTAACTATGATGATACTCGTAAAGCCGTTAAAATGATTGGAGATCGTTGCTTGACAGAATCAAGTGGAGGAATCAATGAAAATGCAATACGTAACTACGCAGAATGTGGTGTAGACTTTATTTCTTCTGGTGCTTTAACACATTCGGTTTACAATATGGATTTGAGTTTAAAGGCTGTATAATATATGATAGACACTTATTTTGATAGCGAAAACTTCATTAAAATTGATTTTAATAAAACGAATCTAAAAAAAGGCGAGTATGACAATTGTGTCTTCGAACAGTGTGATTTTGAAAACACAAATTTGTCAAATATTCATTTTATAGAATGTGAGTTTGTAGATTGTAACTTTAGCAATTCAATAGTAAAAAACACTGCTTTTAGAGCGGTTAAGTTTCGTAAAAGTAAGATGATTGGTATTAAGTTTTCTGAATGCGATACATTTTTGCTGAACTTCACTTTTGATAACTGCCAACTGAACTTTTCTTCTTTCTATAAGTTGAAAATACCACAAACAGTATTCAATGAATGTAATTTAGAAGAAGTAGATTTTACGGAAACGAATTTAAATAATTCAAGGTTTCATATTTCTAACTTTAATAATGCTATTTTTAACGAAACAAATTTAGAAAAGACAGATTTTAAAACTTCATTTAATTTCTCTATAGATCCAGAGAATAATGTGTTGAAATCAGCAAAATTTTCAAAAGAAAATATAGGAGGTTTACTCTCTAAATATAAAGTAATCATTGAATGATCAAACCCATAGAAAATAAATTACTTGAGATTCCAGTAATCAATATATTGGTAAAAATTGGAAAGAAAATAAAAGTTCCAGGTTTACAAGGAATGTCTTTGTATGATTTGCTCGAAATGTATTTTATTGGAATTATCAATGGTGCATTAACTTCAAGAGCAGGAGCCATTGCATTTAGTTTTTTTATGGCGCTGTTTCCTTTCTTGCTATTTATTCTTACACTCATTCCATTTGTGCCAATTGAAGGGTTTCAAAAGGATTTTTTAATGTCTTTAGATCAAATATTACCACCAACAACTTCTGAGTCAGTAAACCTTGTAATTAATGATATTTTTAATAATCGTTATAGCGGATTACTCTCTTTTGGAGTGCTAACCTCTATCTTCTTAATGACCAATGGAGTGAACGCTATTTTTGGAGGCTTTGAATACTCATATCATGTAAAAGTTACACGAAATATGTTCAAGCAATTTATGGTAGCACTTGGTGTTTCTGTTGTCTTGTCTGTGTTGTTATTAGTGACAGTTGCTTTTACAATTTATTTTGAAATAGGAATTGACAATTTGAAAGCAAACAGTTGGGTTGAGAATGATGTGTATTGGATTAGAACTGGACGCATGGCCTTTTTTATATTGATGATATATACATC
>CAJXUO010000198.1 GCA_913061425.1 uncultured Lutibacter sp. | reverse complement strand
CTATTCGTCGGCAGCGTCAGATGTGTATAAGAGACAGGTATTTTAAGTGATACAGAGTATTTAGCCTCAAGAAACATCAGTGACTTTATTGCTATAAATGTAAATTCTAGTGGTGCAGGTTTAGGCGCTGTTGGAATGGGAGGAGCAATCAACTTTTACACAAAAAAAAGTAAATTTTCAGAATATAGAACTTCAACAAATAAAGATATTTATGTAAGCGAAACGGAATTAGGCTTTAGTTTGCCAAGTAATTATGATAATAATCAATTTACGTTTACAAATCAATTATCTAAAGAGTATTTCGGAACAGTTGGTTGGTTTCCTAACTTTAACATCAAACCAAACTCTAAAAACCATTTGAAATTTAATAAAAATGGAATTCAAAACATTAAGGTTATTGTTAATGGTATGGATTCAGAAGGAAATCTAATTTTCAGAATCCAAGATTTTAATTAAATATATTTCTTTAAATCGATACTCATGATGTCATAATGAGCTGCATGAGCAACCGCATGTTCGTTTTTAATCATTAACAGTTGTGGTGATTGATGAATTACTTGAAACTGCATTTCTACTTCATTAGAAATTTCTCGGAAATTCAATAAATCTAAATAGTAAATTTTTAGAGTTGATAATTCTTCATCAAATGAGTTTTCAAATTGACGTACGACTCCTCTACTTATTCCACATCTTGTAGAATGCTTAAAAATACCAATAGACTCCGTTTTTGATTGCTCTTTAATCTCTTCTAATTGCGATAAAGAATTCAATGGAATCCAATTTATAAATAGTTTTTCCTCTTCACTCTTTGAAGTATCACTTCCAAATATATTTTTAAACAACCCCATAATTTATATTTATTTCTTGGTCGGTAAATTTACTAAATACTTTCATGTGTTTCATTTTATTGTTTCATTTTTGATTTACACCATTTTAATTAATATTGACCTATAAAAAAAACCGCCAATTGTGGCGGTTTTTTTTATTTCATCTATTTGTAAAACTATTGCTTTACATCTGTCTTCTTATAATTAAATAGATAATCAACATCCATAACCTGTACTTTTCCAAGTTTCTCTAATGCTTTTAAATCAACATCGTTCTTATTACCAATTACTGATACTGAGTAATCTTGTCCTTTTACATTGTTTTTAAAGAAATTACTTAAATCATCCATTGTCATCTTTTGGATTTCATTATACATTTCCTCTCTATTATCATAGTCAATTCCTTTCTTAAGTAAATTCTCGTAATTCCAGAATACACTAGACTTCGTAATACGTTGAGCAGCTATCTTCTTTAAAGCGGCTTCTTTTGCTGCTATAAATTGATCCTCAGCCTCAGGCATATTATTCATTAAGTCTAACATTGCATCAACTGCTTGAGGTAATTTATTTGCTTGTGTTCCAATGTAAGCATATACAACATCATCTTTATCCTTCTTACTTGCACTTCCATAACCTGCAAATGCTGAATAAGCCAATGATTTAGATTCTCTAATCTCTTGAAAAACGATTGATGATAATCCACCTCCAAAATATGAATTAAATACAGTTGCAGCAGCCATTTTACTAGCATCAAACTTGTTCGCCTTTGCAATAAAGAATAGCTCTGACTGTACCATGTCAAAATCAGCAAAATAAACATTATTACCAGTTACTAATTGTTTGTATTCCTTTGCAGCAGGATAATCCTTTAATTCCGAAGGAACTTTATGATATGTGTTTAATGCAGTTTTAGCAACATTCACATCTTTACCATAAAAGAAAATACGATGTTTGAAATTATTTAAATCTTTAATAATTTCAACCAAATCATTAGGGTTCATATTTTTTAAATCATCTGCATTATAAATATCTCTCAAACTAGAATTTTCTCCATATTGAGCATAACTATTTAAACCACCTTGAAGGATATTTCCTTTTTGAGTCTTTCCATTCTCACGTCCTTTTAAGATACTTGCCACATACTTATCATATGCTTCTTGATCTACAGTTGCGTTGTCCATCAAATGCTCTAACAATTCTAATCCTTTATCAAGATTCTCTTGTAGTCCAGATAGCGTAACATAAGATTTATCACTACCTGTATTTACACTGTAGTTAACACCTAATTTGTAAAATTCTTTTGCTAATTCTTCAGCAGTATATTTATCAGTTCCAAGATATTCTAAATAACCAACAGCATGTGCTAGTTTCTTATCATTGTCTTTACCCATATCAAAAATGATGTTCAAATCAAATAAATCATTATTTTTATTTTTGATGTATGACAACTCAATACCACTATCCAATTTATCTTTATTGATTTCTTTTTTATAATCAACAAAAACTGGCTTTAATTCTTCAGATTTAGTAGCAATAAAATCTTTTAAGAAATCTGACTGCGACCCTCTATTTAAAGCAATTGGTGTAATTCCAGGATTTTTAACTTTTACAATGTTATTATCCTCACCTTGTCTTTTATAAACTACTACTTGATTTCCTGTAAAAAATTTATTTGCAAATGCTACTAATTCTTCTTTTGATATTTTCTTTAAATCATCTAAAAACTTCACTTTATCACTCCAGTTTTCACCATGAATAAATGCATTATAATACATCGAAGCTAAAGCATTTGAATTTTCATATTGTCTTGTTTGATTTAGTTTCAAATCATTTACAACTGCATCTATCATCCAATCATCAAACTCTCCTTTTTTGATTTTCTCAACTTGATCTAACATTAAATCCTTTACTTCATCTAATGATTGACCTGCTTTAGGCGTTCCCGAGAAACTTAAATATCCGTAATCGTTTAAAAATGTTGGTGATGATGTTGCTCTTTGAACTAGTTGCTTTTGATTTAAATTTAAATCCATCAAACCAGCATTACTATTTGCTAAAATCATATCAATTAAAGTGATATATTTTTCATCTTCAGTACCTAAACCTCCTGTTCTAAAAGCAACAGACACATTCTCGTTATTTGGCCCAAACACTTCACTTTGTACAACACCAATAATTGGCTCTTCAATAGGTAACGTTGGATGCACAACTTCTTTTCTCTTCATTTGTCCAAAAGTTGCATCAATCTTTTTGATAGTTTCATCAAATTGTAAATCTCCTACTAATACAATTGCCATATTATTTGGCACATAATACTTATTAAAGTAATCATTAATATGAACCATCGAAGGATTTTTCAAGTGATCAGCAGTACCAATAGTATTCTGTTGACCATAAGGATGTGTTGGAAATAACCCATTAAGCATTGAATAATATGCTTTTCTGAAATCACTATCTTGAGTTCTATTAAATTCTTCGTAAACTGCTTCTAATTCGGTGTGAAACAAACGTAAAACTAGTTTACCAAAACGTTCATTTTCAATTTTCAACCATTTACCTAATTCATTTGCAGGAATCTTATTCTTATACACAGTCTCTTCAAACCAAGTATGAGCATTTGTACCTGTAGCACCTAATGAACTTACCATTTTATCATATTCATTAGCGATAGCTAACTTTGAAGCTTCTTGAGATACTCTATCAATTTCTCGGTATAAATCTTCTTTCTTAGCAACATCAGTTTCTACTCTATGTTGCTCATACAAATCAGAAATTTGTGCTAATAAAACTTTTTCATTTTCCCAATCAGAAGTTCCAATTTTATCTGTTCCCTTAAATACCATATGCTCTAAGTAGTGAGCTAATCCTGTACTTTCTTTTGGGTCATAATTAGATCCTGCTCTTACTGGAATAAAAGTTTGAATTCTTGGTTCGTCATTATTTTGACTTAAATACACTTTTAAACCGTTTTCTAAAGTATATAAACGCAAACCTGTTGGGTCATTTTCAACCGTTTCATAGTTATAGCCATTTACATCTGTATGATCAGTTGCTTCGTAACTTGCTGTTTTTTTACAACTTACTAGAAACAAAATAGTAAATGCTAGTAATAGAT
>CAJXUO010000197.1 GCA_913061425.1 uncultured Lutibacter sp. | reverse complement strand
GCATTTATACAATATTCCAAGTACAGGCTTAAGGTTTTTTACAGTCTATGGACCTTGGGGAAGACCAGACATGGCTTTGTATATTTTCACCAAAGCAATGCTTGAAGATAAACAATTTAATATTTTTAACAATGGTGAAATGAGTAGAGATTTCACGTATGTAGATGATATTGTTGAAAGTATTAAACGATTAATTCCTTTAAAACCAGAGCCTAATAATCCAAAATTTGATATAAAACATCCAAAACCAGCTTCAAGTAAGGCGCCGTATCAAATTTTTAATATAGGGAATAATAGTCCTGTGGCTCTAATGGATTTTGTCAAGGCACTTGAAAAAACGTTAGGCAAAAAAGGAAAAAGTGTTTTTAAACCTATGCAGCCTGGAGATGTAGTTTCTACCTATGCAAATGTTGAGAGTTTGTTTGATTATATAGATTTTAAACCTCAAACGAAGTTGGAGGATGGGATAAAAGAATTTGTAGCGTTTTATTTAAAATATCATACAGTTTAAAAATTGACACATTTATGTTTGTTGAAGAAAAACTACCTCACTATATCTCAGATATTTATAAAAACTATAAATACGGTCTTGTTCTTTAAAGGTCAATAGGCATATTTCCAAAGATAAAAATAGCGTATTCCCAAAAATATTAATATTGGAATTATTGCAATTGAAAAGATCTGAATTTTCAAAATCCAGAGCAATAGATTTAATACGATTAAGACGAAAGTTATTAGAGAATACTTTCTAACCCAATTTGGTAATTTCTTTTTTAAATAGTAAAAACTTACAAATAGATTTGGTGCAAATGCCCAAAGCACATTGAAATTATTTTCTGCGGATATATGGTTTGTTGCAAGCCAAATTAAGGTAATAACAACTCCAATAATTCCAGTAATAAAATAAATGCTAAAATCTAAAATTCTACTTCGTTTTTTTCTTTTAATATTCCTTAGAGTTGCCCAAAGAATAACCAAACCAATTATTGAGAAAAATATGAGAGGAGTCATCAAAGATTTATTTTCTTCCGTTTTTTTGGCTGCTAAAATTGTTTCCGTACGTTTTACTATAGGTTTAGTACTATTCTCCTGAATCTTTAATGCATCAAAATATGCAAATACATTATCTGGTAAAAATAGGTATTTATATGGAGTTGCTTTCCTATCAATTACTGATCCCAAGCATAAATCAATACCGAAATCTCCCCAAGGTTGATCTCCAAGATATTGCTGTATCAACTCTCGATGCGTTAAATTTTGGTTCGTAAATAATTCTGGCTTCACTAATTTATCCCCCAATACCTCATTTACTACATCATATAATTTGGTAGAACAATTATTGAAGAAGTAATCGTATAAATACTCTCTATTTTCTGGTAATGTATTGTTTTCTAAATAGTCATAAAGTTTTTGTGTATCGGTTGGAATTAAATCTAAAACTTGCCCTTTTACCCAGCGTTTTTCATAATAATAGACTCTTAAAAATTGTGAAGTTTCTGTAGCATTTAAAAAATAAAGTAAATTTCCTTTTGCAAAATTCCCATAGAAATTAGGTTGATCAAAGTCAAAAGTTCCGTAATTGTATATTCTGTCTAATCCAAGTGAAGTGTCTCTAATTCTAAAAGCAGAATGTCCAAAGGCAGTGTATAATTCTGTTCCAGGACCACAGGTTATAACACTAATCTCAGCGTTATTAGTAAGATTAAGGTATTGTGAATGAGATGATAAACAAAATATTGATAGTATGATAAAAAATATTTTTCTCATAATTATCTGAAATAATCAAAATTAACTTTTATAGAAAACACGTTTGAATACAGCGCATTCCCAACACTTCCAATATTTGTTAAGGCATAATCTATTTGAATACCTTCATATCTAAAACCAACGCCAATATTTGGTTGAACTGAAAGAGAGGTTGAATCATCAAACTCAGTAATATTTTGAAAATTTCCAACTCCTCCACGAAGAAATACCATGTCTAAATAATCTAATTGAAAACCTATTGCAGGATGAACACTTACAAGATCAGTCGATATAATATCATTCGTTTTTGCAAATCTCATATTTAAATCGACTTCAGCCAATAAACCAAAATCACGTGTAATTTCAAACTTTTTAGCAACTCCAAATTGTGCTTTAGGTAAAGTCAATTCAACAGTTTCAGGTAATTCTTGATTTTGATCTGGAATAGCGTCTTTAATTTTATCAAATTTTTCTTCATCAATACTCCATGCGTTAAAGGTTGTTGTGATATCTCTGAGCATTAAACCAAATTGCCAATCATTTCTTTGAAACTGTAGTGCTGCATCCAATCCAAAACCCCAAGATGAAGCAAATTCACCAATACGTCTATGTACTACTTTTGCATTCACTCCTAGATTTAATCCTGGAACTTGCAGTTTTTTTGCATATGCTATATTCAATGCATAATCTGAAGCAGAGAACAAGTTGATACGATTATAATCTATATTTCCCTGACTGTCAATTAATTCAGTTGTATCTAAAATGTCATCAACTCCAAAACGAATAAGTGATAAGCCTAAAGCACTTTCACTGTTTATTGGCATAGCAAAACCTACATAATCATACTTTGCAATTCCAGCAAAATATTCATTATGCATCAACGACCCTTGATAATCTTTTATGTTTACTAATCCTGCTGGATTCCAATATCCAGAATTAACATCTGAAGAACTTGCTACAACCGCTTTTCCCATTCCAAAAGCTGCAGCATCAACACCAATGTTTAAAAATTCATTGGAATATTTACGAAGTGACTGGCTTTGAGAAACTTGAGATATTAAAATTAATAAAAAAAGTAGTTTTTTCATATGTTTAAATACAATTTTTTATAAGGGAACATATGTGTTCGCTATTTTTCATTTTCTAATTATTAATAATTTTAGATGCTCGGTTCAAGTAGTTTTTTTTAACGATAACAAATATCTAACATTATATATTAATTAACACGTTTTTGCTGAAGTTATTGTATTGAATGCTCATTGATAAAGTCATAAATACGTTTTTCTAACCAATGCCCATTTGTACCAATAAATTTTGAATTAAATCCAACATGTCCACCGTATTTTGGTGTTTCTAAAAATAGATGACTACTTTCTTTTGCAATTTCAATTGGGAAACAATCTTCATTTAAAAAAGTGTCATCTAGAGCATTAACTAATAGTGTAGGTTTAATAATATTAGATAAGAATTGTTTACTGCTATTTTTTTGCCAATAGTCTTCTGCATCTTTAAACCCATGTGCAGGAGCAGTATAGAGATTATCAAAATCTTTAAAACTATTTGCTGCTAGAATTTGCTCTTTAATTAAAAACGAATCGGGAAACTTCTCTAATTTCAGAAGTGTTTTTTTTCTCAATGTTATTAAAAAGTGTTTTAAATAAATTTTATTGGTTGCCCTAGTTAAAGCAATGGAAGAGCCTGTTAAATCACATGGTACAGAGATAGCAATTGCACACTTAAGATTTTTTGGTGTATTCTTCCCTTGTTCACCCATATACTTCAAGACCAAATTTCCTCCAAGACTATATCCTAACACTATAATTTTCTTGTAACTATGTTCTTTATTTATATGTTTGATTACAGCATCTAAATCATCAGTTTTACCACTATGATATGATTCGAAAAGTCGGTTGTCTTCACCGCTACAGCCTCTAAAATTTACAGCAACAATATCTATATTTTTTGTATTTAAATATGCTGAAATTGCAGAAATATATTTTGAGTCTGAGCTTCCTTCTAAACCATGAAGCGCAATAACAATAGTATCTGAATTTGAAAAAACAAAATCTAAATCCATAAAATCACCATCATTTAATTCTAGCCTTTTACGTGTATAGTTAACGTTGTTTTTTGTAAAAAAAGTTCTAAACACGGTATTAAAATGTGCGTTTTTAAGTAACTGTTCAGGTTTGTAAGTTGATTCTATT
>CAJXUO010000196.1 GCA_913061425.1 uncultured Lutibacter sp. | reverse complement strand
GCATAAGGGATGACTTTGTCTTCATCATCTGCCGAATAATTATTAGCTTGAGTTTTGTAAGACGGTATCTCATCATCACTCAAATATTCATCAATATTTATATCTTGAGTATCAATGTTTTCACTATCAGATGAATCATCATATTCATCCTGATCAAGATCATCAAAATTATCTTCAACGTCTTCTTTTCCGTTTTCAAGTGCAGGATTTTCTTCAATTTCTTGCTTCAACTTTTGTTCAAAAGCTTGCGTAGGCAACTGAATCAATTTCATTAATTGAATCTGTTGAGGGGAAAGTTTTTGTGATAACTTGTAATGAAGATGTTGTCTTAGCATATTTTTTTTAGATTCATATCAAGATAGAACCTATAAATCAAAAATACAATAATTAATTATTTAAAAGATATTTATCTTAGACTATTGCTTAACGATTAGAAATCAGCATTTTGCGGAGTTCTAGGAAATGGAATTACATCTCTAATATTTCCCATACCAGTTACAAACTGTACAAGTCGCTCAAAACCAAGGCCAAAACCACTATGAACTGCTGTTCCAAATTTACGAGTATCTAAATACCACCATAATTCTTTTTCATCAATTCCTAAAGCAGCAATTTTTTCTTTTAGCACATCTAATCTTTCTTCACGTTGAGCACCTCCAACAATTTCACCAATTCCTGGGAAAAGGATATCCATTGCTCTTACAGTTTTTCCATCATCATTTAAACGCATATAGAATGCTTTAATATCTGCTGGATAATCAAATAATATTACGGGACATTTAAAGTGTTTTTCAACTAAAAAACGTTCGTGCTCACTTTGTAAGTCTGCTCCCCATTCATTGATTGGGAATTTAAATTTTTTCTTTTTATTTGGTTTTGAATCACGTAAAATATCAATTGCTTCAGTATAACTTACACGCATAAAGTTGTTTTTAGTAACAAACTTTAATTTATCAATCAAAGACATTTCACTGCGTTCATTTGCAGGTTTCGATTTTTCTTCTTGTAATAAACGTTGTTCTAAAAATTCAATGTCGTCTTTACAATTTACCAATACATCATCGATAACTGCTTTTATGAAATCTTCACCCAAATCCATATTTCCATCCAAGTCCATAAATGCAACTTCAGGTTCTACCATCCAAAATTCTGCAAGATGACGTGTTGTGTTTGAGTTTTCTGCTCTAAAAGTTGGTCCAAAAGTATATACTTTTCCAAGAGCCATAGCGTATGTTTCAGCTTCTAATTGACCAGAAACTGTTAAGTTTGTTTCTTTTCCGAAGAAATCTTGAGAGTAATCTATAGAACCATCTTCAGTTTTAGGAGCTTCGTTTGGCTCAAAGACAGATACTTTAAACATTTCTCCAGCACCTTCAGCATCAGAACCAGTAATTATTGGAGCATGAAAGTTATAAAAACCATTTTCAGTAAAGTATTTATGCACAGCAAATGATAGTCTTGCGCGAACACGCATTACGGCTGCAAATGTGTTTGTTCTAATTCTTAAATGAGCATTTTCTCTTAAGAATTCAAGGCTATGTTTTTTTGGTTGAATAGGGTATTCTTCAGGATTTGAAGTTCCTAATATTTCAATTTTAGACGTTTGAATTTCAACTTTTTGACCTTTACCTTGACTTTCTATCAAAGTTCCAGTTATTGCAACTGCAGCGCCAGTAGAAATGTGTTTTAGTGTTTCTTCTTCAGTGTTTTCAAAATCTATAACACATTGAATATTGTTGATTGTAGAACCATCATTCAAAGCAATAAAACGATTACTTCTAAATGTTCTTACCCAACCTTTTACATGTACTTCATGTGCTATTTTATCTGAATTTAACAATTCAGCGACATTACTCTTTATCATTTCTTAAATTTTGATATGCAAAGATACTGAATGAATTGATAAATTTTGATTTTGAAATAAGATTTATTCTTTTACATTTTCATCTTCTAAAGGAAGAATAGGAACTGTAGGTTTCTTTAAAGTTTGCTTATTCGCAATTCTTGATTCTAAGGTTAAAAGTAATGAAGGTAGCAATAGCAAATTAGACATCATGGCAAACAAAAGCGTTATTGAAACTAAGCCTCCTAGAGCTTGTGTTCCGCCAAAACTTGAAACGGTAAAGACTAAAAAGCCAAAGAATAAAACGATTGAAGTATAAAACATACTGACTCCAGTTTCTCGTAAAGCAGCATAAACAGATTTTTTTACTTTCCAATTGTTTGCTTGTAATTCTTGTCGGTATTTTGCTAAGAAGTGAATTGTATCATCTACGGATATTCCAAAAGCAATACTAAACACCAATATTGTTGATGGTTTTAATGGAATGCCAAAGTAACCCATCAATCCTGCGGTAATAAGTAAAGGTAAAATGTTTGGTAAGATTGAGATCAAAATCATTTTAAAAGAACGGAACATAAATGCCATGAAAATGGCAATTAATAATATGGCAAGTGATAATGATAAAACTAAATTGTTAATCAAATATTTTGTTCCTTTCAAGAAAATTAAAGCTTTTCCAGTTAATGAAACATTATATGTATCATTTTTAAAAACGTTATTGATTCTGGCTTCTAAACGTTCTTCAATACCTTCCATTTTAGTAGTTCCAACATCTTTCATGTATGTAGTGATACGTGCGTATTGACCTGTAGAATCTACAAAACTCTTCAACATGTTTGTGTTGCTAGAAGAGTTTTTAGCGTATTTTAAAATATAGTTTTTGTCTTGACTTGTTGGTAATTGATAATATTTTGGAAGACCACTATAGAAGGCTTGCTTAGAATATTTCACTAAGCTTACGACAGAAAGAGGTTGTGATAGTTCAGGAATTTCATCTATAGTTTCATTCAGTTTTTCTATCTTTTTTAAGGTAGAAAGTTCCATTACACCTTTAGGTTGATTTGTGTTTATAAGGATTTCTAAAGGCAAGATTCCTCCAAATTCTTTCTCGAAAAAGCGAATATCATGATAAAATTCTTTGTCTTTTGGCATATCATCTATCAAACTTCCTGAAAGTTTCATTTGATAGACTCCAATCATACTTGCTATAATTATGACTACTGTTGCAGAGTAAATGGTAAAACGATGGTTGCGAACCATGTTTTCCATCCAATTTACAATGACGTCCATCCAAGTCCTATCTAAATGTTTTAGATGCTTGTCTTTTGGCATTGGCATGAAACTGTAAAAAATAGGAATAATAAATAATGCTAAGAAAAAAATAACAATAATGTTAACAGAAGCAACAGCGCCAAACTCAACTAGCATTTTACTTTTAGTAAAAATAAAGGTCGCAAAACCTGATGCAGTTGTAATATTAGTCATCATTGTTGCGCTACCAATCTTAGTGATTAAACGCTGTAAGCCTTTAGCTTGATTCCCGTGATTTTTTATTTCTTGCTGATACTTGTTGATGAAAAATACAGCGTTAGGCACTCCAATGACAATTACTAATGGTGGAATTAATGCCATTAAAACGGTTACTTCAAATCGAAACCAACCAATGAGTCCAAAAGCCCAAACCACACCAATAATTACAACTAATAATGTAATAAATGTGGCTCTAAATGAGCGGAAAAACAAAAAGAAAATAAACGCTGTAACTCCTAATGAAAGATACACAAAGAGGTTCATTTCGTGTTTAATATTATCAGCATTCATTGTGCGGATATATGGCATACCAGAAATGTGCACATCAAGATTGTTGTCCTTTTCAAACTTTTCTATAAGTGTGTTGAATTTTCCTATAATAAAATCACTTCGTTCTTTTGTGTTTACAACATCTTCACGGATATATATGGCAGTTTGAATGGTCTGAGAATCTTTGTTATATAAAATGTTATTATAAAAAGGAAGATTTTCAAATAACTCTTTTTTGACCTTTGAAAGATCATTGTCAGAAGATGGAAGCTTGTCATATAATGGAACTGTAATAAATTTCTCGTTTGTATCGTCACGTTTTAACTTCTTTATATCT
>CAJXUO010000195.1 GCA_913061425.1 uncultured Lutibacter sp. | reverse complement strand
TGCCATACTCTTTATATAAATTATCTAATTAATATCTTTTTTATACTTCTGTATTCCTAACTTTCACTTGATAAACCACATTTGGTTGTGTTCCAACGTGTTCTAATAAATGATATGATCTCTGATCGTTTTTCAACTTATAGATGTCACTCTCTTTATCATTAATATCTCCAAATACCATTGCTCCAGTACTACAAGCATTAGAACAAGACGTTTGGAATTCTTCATCCTTAACCGGTCTTCCTTCTTTTTTCGCTTTTAGAATTGTTGCTTGTGTCATTTGAATACACATAGAACATTTTTCCATAACCCCTCTTGAACGAACAGTTACATCTGGATTTAATACCATTTTCCCTAAATCATCATTCATATTGAAATCAAATTCAGAATTGTTAGCATAATCAAACCAGTTGAAACGACGTACTTTATAAGGACAGTTGTTTGCGCAATATCTTGTACCTACACAACGGTTGTATGCCATTTGATTTTGACCTTGACGACCGTGAGATGTAGCAGCAACAGGACACACAGTCTCACATGGAGCGTGATTACAATGCTGACACATTATTGGTTGGAATGCAACTTGTGGATTGGCAGACGCGTCTTCCATTCTATTAAAAGATGCTAAGGCACCATTACCTTCTCCATCTCCAAAGAAATGATTTCCAGCTCCAAGTCCATCAATGTTTTCTTTTGTTTCTAAATCACCTTCAAAAGACTCTTCATGTGAATAATATCTGTCAATACGCAACCAGTGCATATCTCTAGATTTTCTAACTTCTTCTTTACCAACTACTGGTACATTATTTTCTGCATGACAAGCGACAACACATGCTCCACAACCTGTACAAGCATTTAAATCTATAGATAAGTTAAAGTGATGTCCAACTGAACGATCAAACTTATCCCATAAATCTACGGTCGTTGCTTCTACTTCTTGATGCTTTAAAGATACCATAGGAACTGGGTTCCAAATTTTAGAATCTTTAGAGTTAAAGTCTCCTAAAGTTGTTTCTTTAATGATATCACCTCTACCCATCATGGTGTTTTGCAACTGAGTACAAGCAAATTTATGAGTTCCTGCAACTGGTGTGATTTTTACTCCAGTTTGAGAAGGATTAAAATTAGTATAGAAATGGTATGCGTTTATTCCAACTTGCATTTCAGTTTTCATTCCTGCTTTACGTCCATAACCTAAAGCAAGTCCAACTGATCCTTTTGCTTGTCCTGGCTGAATTAATGCAGGAATCGTAAGGGTAACTCCATTCGCAGATAACTCTACTAAACTACCATTCAACCCTCCATTTGCAACATTCTCATTTTCAATTCTAAGTCTTGCAGCATCTGCTTGAGAAACTGTTAAATAGTTATCCCAAGTGGTTCTTGTGATTGGATCAGGCAACTCTTGTAACCAAGGGTTATTTGCTTGCTGACCATCTCCTAAACCTGTCTTTGTATATAATTGTAATTCTAAATCACTTCCTTGAACTTTAGAAACACTTCTATATGCTGATGCTAAATCAACTTGCTGTGAAGTAGAATTTCTATCAGAAGAAGTTGCTGTGAAGTTTCCGTCATGTAATGCTTTACTGAAAGATTTATCTGCACCTAAACTTGCAAAAGATGATTTAATATAATCGTAATAATTTTGAGAATTTCCAGTCCATTTTAATAAACAGTCTTGAAACTGACGTGTATCAAATAATGGTTGGATTGTAGGCTGCATTAAACTATAATGACCTTTCTTCATTTCAATAACTCCCCAAGACTCTAAATAATGAGGTGTTGGTAATGCAAATTGAACTGCATTTGCAGTTTCATTATCAGCTGTTGAAAATGCAACTGATACAGCTACTTTTCCTAAACCTTCAACAAAATCTGCTGAATTTGGTAATGTGTAAACAGGATTTGAATTATTGATGATAATTGCTCCAACTTTTCCTGATTTCATATCAGCAATTAATTGAGCAACTTCAGTATCATTTCCTTGACGTGTATTATTAGTAATTGAAGTATTCATTACTTCACTTCCAATAGCATTATTAATTGCTAGTGCTAATAATTGTGCGTTTTTATCTTGAATTCCAGTAATAACAACCGCGTTACTTCCTGCTTTTTTAATTTGTTTTACTGCATTGGCAACGTTTGCATCTTTTGCAGAAGCACCGTTTACAATTACGTTATATAAGTCTGCTAAAATTGTATTTTGTGCAGATGGTTTTACCATAATACGAGCATCAGCATTGGCACCTGAAAGTGTCATGTTTGATTCAAACTGTATATGATGAGACATTTCTCCATGATTTGGAACACGCCCTTTAGCATAATCGCTATCAAAATTTCCACCTTGCCAATCTCCTAAGAAATCTGCTCCAATAGAAACGATTGTTTTTGCTTTAGAAAAATCATACGATGGTAATGCTCTAGATCCATACATTGCTTCATAAGCATCAATTGCTGGAGATTCTGAAACAGCATCATAAGTTACGTGACGAACATTTCCGAATTTCTTAGAAAAATCAGCAACTAATTTAGATGTCGTAGGGTTTGCATCAGTACTAGATAAAATAGCAATCGTTTTATTTGCTGCGGCAATAGCTGTTAATGACTTTCCAATTTGAGTATCTACATCTGCCCAAGAAATAGAATTTCCTTCTTTTTTTGGTGCTTGTAAACGCAAACTATCATATAATGATAAAACAGATGCTTGAACACGAGCATTTGTACTACCGTTCGCATCTTTGTTTGGTTCAATTTTAATTGGACGTCCTTCACGAACTTTCACTAATACGTTCGCAAAATCAAAACCATCTGCAATAGTAGTAGCATAATAATCTGCTACACCTGGAATAATTTCATCTGGTTTTACTACAAAAGGTATTGCTTTTTTTACAGGACCTTCACAAGACGCTAATGATGCAGCGGCAGTTGAAAAACCTACGTATTTTAAAAAGTCACGACGTGTAGTTGAAGAATTCTCTAATGTTTCTTTATCACCTAAAAAATCATCTGTTGGAATTTCTTCAACAAATTCGTTTTTTCTTAACGTATCAACAATAGAACTATTTTCGTTTAGTTCTTCAACACTTTTCCAGTATTTTTTGTTTGATGCCATATTATTATTTTTTCTCTAAAATCTTTATTAATAGTGGCACTTACCACATTCCATTCCGCCCATTTGCGCTTCAGTAACTTTTTCTACACCGAATTTTTTCGCTAATTGCTCATGGATTTTCTTATAATATCCGTTCTCCGTCATATCAACTTCTGTTTCTCTATGACATGTAATACACCAATCCATTGTTAATGGAGAATATTGATACACCTCATCCATTTCTTCAACAGGTCCATGACATTTTTGACATTTAACTCCTGCAACAGTAACGTGTTGCGAGTGATTGAAATATGCAAAGTCAGGTAAGTTATGAATACGAACCCATTCGATAGGTTTCGTTTCTCCTGTATATTTCAATTTAGCTGCATCCCAACCAACAGCATCGTATAATTTTTGAATTTCTTTATCCAAAATATCTTTACCGTGGGCACCAATCTTAGTATCAGTTGTAACTTCAGAAATGTTCATATGACAATTCATACATACATTAGCAGAAGGAATTCCAGAAGTTTTACTATGCTTAGCAGCAGAGTGACAATATTGACAGTCAATTTTGTTATCTCCAGCGTGTATTTTATGTGAGAATTCTATAGGTTGAATTGGTTGATATCCTTGATCTACACCAACTTGTGACATCCATCCAAAGGCCATGTAAATAGTAGCCAACAAGAAGAAAATAACCATTAGGAAGTGTAAGAATTTATTTCCTTTAAATGCTTCCCAAACATCATTTGCTTGTTCTGAAAGTGATTTTCTTTTTGGTGCATTACCTTTCAATTCATTTACCGTACGGTATAAATTGAAAATCATTAAGAACATTACAAAAACAATTGCTCCTAAAATATATAACAATGTATTGTCTTTTTCAACTACTACTGGAGTTGACATTA
>CAJXUO010000194.1 GCA_913061425.1 uncultured Lutibacter sp. | reverse complement strand
CCTTGTCAAAGAACTTATCTTCAGACAACATTCCGTATTCGATAATTACTTTAATATCGTTCCATTTTTTCTCAAAATCTTCACGATTATTTTTGAATAATGAACTTAATTTATCAGCTACTTTTTTAGTGATGTAACCAGAAATTTTCTTCACCGCACCATCTGCTTGTAAGCCAGAACGTGATACGTTTAATGGGATGTCTGGAGAATCAATTACTCCTTTTAACATTTGTAAAAAGTCAGGTACAATCCCTTCTACGTTATCAGTTACAAAAACTTGATTTTGATACAATTGAATTTTATCCTTTTGCATATCCATTGATGGGCTTAACTTTGGAAAGAATAAAATTCCTGTTAAGTTAAATGGAAAATCAACATTTAAATGAATGTGAAATAACGATTCTTCAAATTGCATTGGATACAATTCTCTATAGAAATTGGTATAGTCTTCATCTTTTAAATCTGCTGGTTTTTTAGTCCAAGCAGGATTTGTATTGTTAATTATATCATCTACATCAATCTGTTTATGAGCTTCAGTAGTTTCTTTACCTTCTTCATCCTTTGTTGTTTTTGGCGTAAAAGCAGGGTCGTTTACTTTTTTAGTTCCAAATTTAATTGGCACTTGGTTAAAACGATTGTATTTGTTTAATAAACCTGAAATTTTAGAATCTTCTAAAAAGTCTAAAGAATCTTCAGCAATGTGTAAAACAATTTCTGTTCCTCTGTCAGTTTTATCGTGTTCAACTAAAGTAAATTCTGGAGAACCATCACACGTCCAATGTGCAGCTTTTTCTTCTTTAAAAGATTTTGTAATCAATTCTACTTTATCTGCAACCATAAAGGCAGAGTAAAATCCTAATCCGAAATGACCAATAATTCCAGCATCGCTGTCTTTATATTTGTCTAAAAATTCTTCAGCACCAGAAAAAGCAATTTGATTGATATATTTTTCAACTTCTTCAGCTGTCATTCCTAAACCTTGATCTTTAATAGTCAATGTTTTTGCATCTTTATCAATACTAACTTCAATCTGTGGATTTCCTAAATCAACATTAGCTTCACCAATAGAAATTAAGTGTTTTAATTTTGATGTTGCATCTGTTCCGTTAGAAATAAGTTCACGTAAAAAGATTTCGTGATCCGAATACAAGAATTTTTTAATCAGTGGAAAAATATTCTCTACCGATACATTAATGTTTCCTTTTGCCATATTTTATTTTATTAAAGATTCTCGCTTAAGTGAGAGTCTGCTGTTTGTTTAACTTTATATTTATTTTAATACCTATGTCAAAAAAAATACCAAAAAAGGTTTTGTGACAAGATGACAGAAGAAATATGTAGAATACCATGCATCGCATAACAAATAATATTTTGTAAATTTGATTTTTAGAAACGATAAAAATATTTATGTATAATTCAAAAATAACAGGACTTGGATATTATGTTCCTGATAATGTAGTCACTAATGATGATTTGTCTCAATGGATGGATACAAATGACGCGTGGATTCAAGAAAGAACAGGGATTAAAGAGCGAAGATGGATAGATCCAAAAACGGATGACACAACTGCTGTTATGGGCGCTAAAGCGGCTAGAATTGCAATAGAACGTGCAGGTTTAACCAAAGATGATATAGATTTTATTGTATTTGCAACTTTAAGTCCAGACATGTATTTTCCTGGAGGTGGAGTTCAAGTTCAAGACATGCTTGATATGCCAACAATTGGCGCATTAGACGTAAGAAATCAATGTTCAGGCTTTATTTATTCAATGTCAGTTGCCGATCAGTTTATAAAGACAGGAATGTATAAAAATATTCTGGTAATTGGAGCTGAAAATCATTCAGGAGGATTGGAACGATCAGATAGAGGTAGAGGTGTTACTGTAATTTTTGGTGATGGAGCAGGAGCAGCCGTTTTGTCTAGATGTGAAGAGAAAGGGAAAGGTGTTTTGTCATCTCATTTACATTCTGAAGGGAAACATGCAAAAGAATTGGTTTTAGAAGGGCCATCAACACAACGTTGGGTGCCAGAAATTTTAGAAAAAAATGATCCTAATGACGTGTCATATTATCCATATATGAATGGGCAATTTGTGTTTAAACATGCTATTAGTCGTTTTTCTGAGGCCATAATGGAAGGTTTGGAAGCCAATAATTTGAAGAAAGAGGATATTGATATGTTGATTCCTCATCAAGCGAATTTACGTATTGCACAATTTATTCAGAAAAAATTTCAATTAAGTGATGATAAGGTGTATAACAATATTCAAAAATATGGAAATACTACTGCTGCGTCAGTAATTATTGCGCTGACAGAAGCTTGGGAAAAAGGTAAAATTAAGGATAATGATTTGGTTGTTTTAGCAGCCTTTGGAAGTGGATTTACTTGGGGAAGTGTTATTATTCGTTGGTAATTCTTTATAATTTATTGAAAATTAAAATGTCCCCACGAATTGTAATTTTCAGTTGTCATTTATTAACCTTAATAACTCACGAAAAACCGTTATAAAATTTAAAAAATAAAAGAGGCTAAATAGTGTATACTAAATAACCTCTTAAATCAACTTAACCTAAACCTATCTTTATATTTTTACAGGAAGCCGCCGCCGCCTTGAGTTTCATTATTATCTCTATTTTTCCTTTTTAAAGCTCTATTTTTCCCTCCACCAAAACGGTATGAAAACCCTAAATATGCTGTTTGGCTTTCCCAGTTAAATTGTCCTGTAGTAGGATATGGATTAGTCGATTTAAACTTAAACTTCATACCTTCAAAAATATCATTGACTCTAAAGCTAATTGTTCCTTTTCCTTTCAAAACATTTAAACTCGAACCTATATTTATCATAGTCATTGGATCAGTTTCAAACTGTATACTTCTTCCACCACCACGATACATTGCGAAAAGTTGGAATCTTAAATTCTTTGTTGCTTTGAAACTGTTGCTTATACGAGCGTTAAACGCATTGTTTCTTACTTCTAAATCATTTCCATTTGCAGTTCCAGATTCATTTTGAGTATATAAATCAGTACTTGCATTCACCCTCCACCATTTAGCTATAGCGTAATTAAATGAAGCTTCAAATCCATATCTATTACTAGAATCGGTATTTGTATATGACATTAAAACTTTATCATTATCTAGAGGGTCAATATTTAAAATACGTGTAATATTGTCATTTACTTTTCTGTAGAACGTTCCAAATGAAACAGATCCTTTTTTAATTTTTCGTGTATAATTCAACTCAAATGAGTTTGTGAATTGTGGTCTTAAGTCTGGGTTTCCTACAGATGTAATTCTTGGAGTACTCCATTCTCTAATAGGATTGATTTGTCCTAAAGAAGGTCTATCAACTCTCCTACTATAACTTACTTGAAATTGATTCTTTTCACTAGGATTATAAGTAATAAAAGTTGAAGGGTAAATTGAAAATATTTCGTCTTTTACAGTTTGTACTTCAGGACCATTATTAAAAGTAGCATCAATTTCATATTGCTCTAATCTTGCACCTACTTGTAAAGTAACTTTATCGAATTTATGCCCATATGTTGCATATGTTGAATAAATATCACGAGTATATTTTAACCCTTGTAAAGATTCAACACCACTTTGAGTTGTGTTAATATTATTTTTAGATTCATTAGTTCTTAATTCTAAGCCTAACTCTAACTTTCCGTTTTTTGAAATAGGATTTGTATAATCTACATTATAAAGATTATTTTTTCTAGTATTATTTACAGTACTTATATAATTGTTGTTTGAATCAGATAAATCTACAGTATCTCCATTAACAGCTTTTTCTGGGCTTTTAGAAGTAGAGAAATTTGCTTCAAACTCTAAATCATGCCCTTCTTTTTCAAATTCTGTTTTGTAATTGAAATTGTAAGTTTCATTATCGCTATCAGAATCTTGAGAATTAAAACTGTCATTAACTAATAATCCATCTTCCGTAATTATTGTGTTACCATCAGTAAAATTGGTTGAGCGATTCTGTATTGTGTAAGCTGAGAAAGTATTCTTTTCATTGATATATACATCGGC
>CAJXUO010000193.1 GCA_913061425.1 uncultured Lutibacter sp. | reverse complement strand
GAGATGTAGAGAGGTCTCGTGGGCTCGGAGATGTGTATAAGAGACAGTCCAAGAACCTATCGGTTTAAAAAAGACTTGGTCTATTCTAAAAATTCCTGAAACAAGAATTGTAGTCACTTTTCTACTTTTTAATTCATTTAAAATATTTGGCCAAAACTCATATTTAACAAAAATTACTATTTCTGGATGAACTATGTCAATAAATTTCCGTGCATTTGATTTAGTATCTAAAGGCAAATAACATACAACCTCTACATCACTATAGTTTTTACGAACTTCATATCCTGAAGGAGAAAAAAAGGTTAAAACAATTTTATGATTACTATATTCTTTTCTTATTTTTTCTATTATTGGTCTTCCTTGCTCAAACTCACCTAAAGAAGCGCAGTGAATCCAAACTACTTTATCAGTATTAGAAATAGTGTTAGATAGCTTTTGGAGTGTCTCTTTTCTTCCATCAACAAAAAGTTTAATTTTTTTATTAAACAACGCTATGATTTGAAGAAACAAACCTGCAAGAGAAACAATTAAATTGTATAAAAAATACATCATAAAACAAATGTACGAAATAGGTATAAAAAAACTCCCAAACTTTCGTTTGGGAGTTTAACTTATTTTAATCAAATAAATTTCTTAAGCTTCAAAAGGAACTATAGAAACATATGATCTATCATCTCTTTTCTTTGTAAACTTCACAAGACCATCGACTCTAGCATGTAATGTATGGTCTTTTCCCATATATACATTTTCACCTGGATTATGTGTAGTACCTCTTTGACGGATAATTATATTACCTGCAATTGCAGCTTGTCCTCCAAAAATCTTAACTCCTAAACGTTTCGAATGTGATTCTCTACCATTTTTCGAACTTCCGACTCCTTTTTTATGTGCCATTTTATTACGGTTTTAGTGTTAATTAACTTAATGCAGCGATTAAATCAGCTTTCTTCATTGAAGAAATCCCTGAAATTCCTTTTGCTTTTGCTAAATCTTTCAATTCAGCAACAGTCATTTTACTAAAGTCTTGAGCTACTGCTTCAACTTTAGGCGCTGATGTTTTTACTGCTTCTGCTTTAGGCGCTGCTTTTTTAGCAGTTGCTTTCTTTGCACCAGATGCTGCAATACTTTCAATTTGGATTTGAGTTAAAGACTGTCTGTGACCGTTCTTTACTCTATATCCTTTTCTACGTTTCTTTTTGAAAACGATTACCTTATCACCTTTTAAGTGATTTAAGATTTTGGCAGTCACTGCTGCTCCTTCTATAGCTGGGGCGCCAATAGTTACTGATCCATTATCTACTAAAAGAACGTTGTCAAATGTTACATTTGAACCTTCTTCTCCTTGTAAACGGTGAACGAATACCTTTTGATCTTTTGCTACTTTAAATTGCTGCCCTGCTATCTCTACAATTGCGTACATACGATTAAATTTAAATTTCGCTTGTTAATAATTAAGCCTATCTCGCGAAAGGCGGGTGCAAATATATTCCTTTTTTTTGAAATGACAAAGTCAATACAAATTTTAAAAACTACTATTTCTCAGATAGTTAATTCGTCTTTTTTTTATTCGCCAAGTAAACACCTAGTAAAATAATAATTGCTCCGACAAATTGCATTGCGCTTATTCTCTCTCCATCCATAGATCCCCATAAAACTGCAACTAAAGTCATCAGATAAGTAACAGATGAGGCGAAAACTGGAGAGGCTATTTGAACCAATTTATTAAATAAAACTTTGGCTAAAGCAGTGCCGAATAAAGCTAATAAAACAATGTATAAAATAGAAGATGTTATTGTTTCTGTCTTGTAAATGGTTTGGGAGAAGAAATCTGTAAATAATAATACTATTATCGCTGGAATGATAATTACAGAAAAATTACCTACTGCTATTGCCATTGGCTTCTCGTTTTGTAAATATTTTTTAATGATATTCACATTCATCGCATACATTACTGTTGCTAAAATCACAAAACCTGCATACAGGTAATTTTGATTTGGATTGAGTTTAGCGCCATTGACTATTAATAATGCAGTCCCTATAAAACCAATAATGACACCAAAAACTTGTCGTTTAGTAGACGTAATTTTAAAAACTGCTAGTCCAAATAAAATAGTATTAAGCGGCACTAATGAGTTCAATATTGATACAACTCCGCTATCAACTTCCGTTTCTGCAAATGCAAATAAAAATGATGGAAAAAAAGCTCCTAAAAAGCCTGAAATTATCATCCATTTCCAATTCTTTTTTTCAATTGTTCTAATACTCTTGAACCCAAAAATAAAAAGGAAAAATCCTGTGAAAATAATCCGTAACGCACCTAATTCTACAGGTGATAAACCAATAAGCCCTTTTTTTATAAGTATAAATGAACTACCCCAAATAAGAGAGAGTACAATTAGATAGAACCATTTTTGCTGATTATTTGTCATTTAAATAATTTAGAATACACAAAAGTCTTATAATTTATTCGGAAAACACTAGTATTCTATGTAATTTTGTTTCATAAATAATACTATTATGAAAAAAATTAAATATCTAATTGCGTTAACTATTCTCTTATCTGTAGTTTCTTGTAAAAATGATGTGAAAATAGCAACTAAAGTTTCAGGTGTAGAAAAAGGAATTCAAAATATTGAGGTTGCCATTGAAGGTATGACTTGTGAAATTGGCTGTGCGAAACTAATTGAATCAAAAATTCACAAACTTGAAGGTGTTACGGTATCTAAAGTTGATTTTGAAAATAAAATAGGGAAGATAACTTTTGACAATACTATAATTTTATCAGAAGAAATTGTTAAGAATATTACAGGCATTGCTGGCGGTGAATTATACAAAGTTACTGATATAAAGACTATTAAATAATTTATTTTATTTAAGGTTAACAAATATATTCTTGTATCTTTGTGATATATTAATCCAATTATACACCTAATAATCATGAAATTATTTAAAGGAATTTTAGTTATTGCACTTGTAAGTGTTATTGCTGTATCTTGTAAAGATGCGAAAAAGGATGTTGACGCTGTAAAAGATAGTGTTGAGAATGTAGTTGATGCGGCTGAAGAAGTTGCTGAAGTTGCTGAAGAAGTAGTTGCTAGTCATTCTTGTGCGAAAAAATGTTCTGAAGAATGTACTGTAGTAGATTGTGCAAAATGTGCTGCTAAAACTGCTGAGTGTAAAGTAAAATGTGATGCAAAGCACGCTGCTGAAAAAGCAGGTGAAGTTGTAGAAGTTGTAGAAGAAGAAGTTAAGTAATATCTCTTATAACATTTTTAAAAAGGCTTCCAAAATTTGGAAGCCTTTTTTGTTTGATTGAATTATATTTGTAAAAATCTTTTTAATGAAAAAACATTTTCCTAGAATTGTAAAATTAACCTTAATCTCGTTATACCTTATTTTTCTTGCAGGCTCTATTGTTAGAATGACAGGTTCTGGAATGGGATGTCCTGATTGGCCAAAATGTTTTGGTTACCTTATACCTCCAACTGATGAATCTCAGTTGTTATGGGCTCCAGATTATGAATATAAAAACGGAATAGTGATCATAAAAGACGAAGGTCTTCTTGTGGCTCAAAGTGATTTTAAATCCTCATTGAAGTTTGAAAAAGAAAATTGGAGTCCCTATAAAAAACATAGTTATGCGAAATTCAATGTGTATCATACTTGGACAGAATATATAAACCGATTGGCTTCAGTATTATCCGGATTTTTCTTTCTTTTTTTAGTTGTTGTTTCTACTAAATTTTGGAAAGAGAATAAATGGATTCCTACGCTATCACTTATTGCTTTCTTACTAATGCTTTTTGAGGCTTGGTTAGGAAAAACGGTTGTAGATACCGTTTTAAAACCATCAATAATTACAGTACATATGGTTGTTGGCCTAGTGATTGTCGCTATACTATTAACTCTTCACCACATTGTTAATAAACACAGATATACTACAAAAAAAAGCAATCCTATTTTCACTAATATGCTTTGGATTACAGCAATATTTTCACTCATTCAAATTGCTCTTGGAACACAAGTAAGGCAATATGTAGATGAGC
>CAJXUO010000192.1 GCA_913061425.1 uncultured Lutibacter sp. | reverse complement strand
TACACCTCTCTATTCGTCGGCAGCGTCAGATGTGTATAAGAGACAGCCCTTTTACTTCATAAGTTGATTTAGATTTAATTGGGAAAAGATATTTGTAAATATAAATAAACGAAAAAACAAATAATAAAAAAACCCCTATAGAATGGGCTACTACCACACTTATTGGATTTTCATTTATTAAAAAATAAAAGAGTAGGAAAATAATAAGTGTAAAAAGGAATCTCCCTCCATTAAACAAGAATGAATATAGAGTGTTTTTTTTTAATCCTCTAAACACTGAAGCGTTTAACAAAATAAAAGTGAAAAACAAAATGCATGGAGCAGTCCATTTTAAGAATGTCCCTAAATAAGCATCATTAAAAAAATTAACACTAATATAGTCAGCAAAAAAATATATTAATATAGATACTAAAAAGGTAATAAATAAAACATAGGGGAACATTTTAAAATAAATGCCTTTTGCGTTTTCTAAATTATTTTTTATAGCAAAAATTTTGACGAAATTTGTATCTATACCAAGTCTACAAATAAGTGATCCGAATATCATAAATGAAAACGAAATTGATAGTCTTCCTTGAGTTTCAGCTCCAAAAAATTTCACTGTATAATACATAAATATATATCCAGCAATAAAACCAATAATCCTTATCAAAAGAGAGATTCCTCCCTTTTTAATCAATTCAGAAATATCATTATTTTTTAATATTTTATTTATATTCATTTAAACCTATATTATAATACTTTGCTAAAGGTGAAATGGTACGAATGGGTAATTTCCAATCATTTTAAGTTCTTGGGTATTCAATAACTCTTCCATTTTATTTCCAAAAACTAGGTTGTCGTAAAACACTTTATGTTTATGTGTGTCTGCCCAAGCTCTATATAAACCCATTTTAAAGTAGGGTAAAGCATTATTATGCATGTTAGCTCCATATACTCTATTATGCATTCCATTTGAAGGGGTAAATGTTTCTCCGTTAATCCAGGCTTGTATGAATCCAGTATTATTTAAACTTAGCTTAAACCCTAATTTAATTGTATACCATTCTTCAGGCTTTATTTCCTTAAATCCAGCCAAAAACCATCTATAATTTTCATATTCTAAGCCATCATCTCCATTAAGGCCGTACCTTAGACTCAAATAATATATTTCACCCTTTTTTCCTAAATAAATTGCTATTGATGGTCTATTAAAAGGCATATGTTTTCTATAAAAATCCCACGTTTGATTTTTTTCTGGTTCTGAGTGAATTTGAAAAATCATAGTTTCTCTTCTATTATTATCATCATCAACCATAAATGTTTTTGGAACTAAAAAATCAAATGCAATAGAAGAAAAGTCATTCTTAATAAAATTATCTATATCTAATGCAATTTCTGCCCTTTGAACTCTTCTTTCATCTACGCTATTTAAAACTGATGCTAAACTCCCTTTACTATTATGAAGTTTTGAATATACCGTATCTAGATAATATTCTCCACTTTTAGTAGTAGCACCTTTTTTTTCTATCTTTATCTTTTTATTTAAAGGAAAGGTGTCGAAGTTTTCAAATACTAAATTTGGGTTAATTCCTGATGAATATTTTATTTTATTGGGAGTTTTTTTTTGACTTTCTTTTGGGTTTTCTTTATTACAAGATGCAATAAGAATAACCATTATTACAAAGCCAATTATTTGATTAAGATTTTTCATTTTTAAATACTGTTTTATTAAAATATTTAATTTTCTAAGGTTTGAAGCTTATTAGCAATCATTTCTGACATTAAATCAATTCCGTTTTCATTCTGATGTAAACCATCTTCTAATAAAAATTCATTATTCCAATTTTTACTTTTTCTCATTTCTTCTCCTAAAGGCAAAAACAATACTGAATCATTTCCTTTGTACTCTTTTTTTACCAATTCTATAAGTTTTAAGTTATTGTCATCTCTTGTTTTTTTTATAGTAGGCATTGGGGTAATGTACAAAATCTTTGATTTAGGGGCAATTTTTTTTATTTCATTAATGATGTTTTTTATATCCAAAAATGCTCGTTTAAGCTGTTTGTCAAACTTCTTAACTCCCCAATTATTTGTTCCTATAAGCAGAGTGTAATAATCTGCTTTAGGTATGAAATCTGTCCTTTCTAAAAGTTTTTTTGTGTTATTTCCTCCTTCTCCTTCATGTGGGTATCCGTATATATCTTGTCGATTACCCACAAAAATTGCTTTAGAAAATAATTTATTAATTTCACTTCTTAATGCAGTTGCTTCTCCATATCTAGTTTGGCTATCTCCGATCGTACAAACCGTTACTGAACCATATTGTATAAATGGTACATTTATCAATCTAAAATTATATTTACCATGTGTAGGGATGCTATTATTTAGCCAATTTATTCTTGTAAATATTGTCTTGTTATTTCGAATCGTTTGGCCTCCAATTTTAAAATAGAAAAATTCTTTATTGTTAGACATCATGTATGTTCCGTCGAGGTTAAAGTTATCATTAACTCTATCCCATTGAATTTTATCAGTCAAATCTCCGTGTATTGAATCAAAAACAATATTTATGTTACCAGGAATTTTAACAGAAAAATTTCCTAGGGTTTTGATAGTTTTTATTTTTTCAAAATCAAAAAAATCATCTTTTAACGATTCTTTTTGAGTACATCCGAAAAATAAAAACCCAATTAGAAAGTTAAGTAATAAAAAATATTTCATGTAATATTAACTTATTTAGTAAACCATTTCTACTCCTCTAACATATTTAGAGTTTTTTGATAGTCTAGATCTTAATTGTTGCGTTAATTTTCTACTCTCATTATCATGCGCCATATCATACTTTAATTCTAATATAATCTCATCTTGACTAATTGATTTATGACTTCCTTTATAGTTTTTGTGATTCGGGTTATAAAAGTTCATGTTATAATCCAAGGTAATTCTAAAACGATTACAAAATGATAAAAAATATCGACGCTCGTAAGTATTATATAAGGCGGGAGTTAATTGTTGAAATTTAGAAATAACAGACTTGTTTACTTGGCTTTCATTTTTAAAAACTAAATGTTCAAACTCATTTATGTTTATTGAACTAAGTGTGCTTTTATAACCTTTCAGTTTATATGAAATCTTATCTCCTACTTCTCCAAATTTTTTCTTTACCTCAAAAGTTGGATTTTCTATTTCTGTAAACTCATCTCCATACCAACGAATTCTACATTTTTCTCGCTTTCCGTCTCCTGATACATTTTGATGAAAATAACTAAAACCGCCATCATCATAATAAATATTGTTTATTGTTCTTCTATGAAAAACTTCTTTAAAACAATAACTATTTATTAAAACCTCTCCAATTAAATCATCTAAATTAGTGTTCTCATATATAAACTTACGCTCATATCTAAGGTTTTCTCCTAGTGGCTTATCTGTTGTCTTACTTGCTGCTTTTACCATACTCCTTACCATACATTTGATCTATAACCTTATTAGAAACAGTGGTTGCTACAATATTATCAATTGTTAAACTAGAACCTATTTCTATTAAATAGTCTGACTCAATATTTGTCATTTTCAAATCTTTAATTGTAATCTTTCCAGGTCCAAACTCGCTTTTCTTTTGAAAACTAGAAAACCCTAAACGCGTATCATTTATTGTAACGTCTGACAATAAAACTGTCGAAAGGTCTTTACTTACTATTCCAATCTCTCCTCCATTAATATTTATCTTAGAACCTTCAATAGCACTGTTTTCTCCTGCGCTAATGGCCTTATCAGATGGGTTCTCAAAAATAATATTATCCAATACAATTTTAGAACCTGAAACATCCACGCCGTCATTTCCTGAATTAATAAATGTACAATTTGCAATTGTACCGTCTACGAAATCTCCATCAAATGCATCTGATTTTGTGTCTTTAAATATCGAGGATTCTAATGTGAATTTTGAGCGTATTATATTTAAACCATCTTCACATCTGTTGTTTTTGAAAATTGAATTTTTTATTGCTACTGTTGACTCATTAAAGTCTGTCTCTTATACACATCTGACGCTGCCGACGAATAGAGAGG
>CAJXUO010000191.1 GCA_913061425.1 uncultured Lutibacter sp. | reverse complement strand
ACATGATTGGTTGTATCACAACTTGTCCATCAACAGCCATTGGTCTGTTTACAATATTGTGCATTCCTAAGATTCCACTTTGAGGAGGGTTTAAGATTGGAGTCGATAACATAGATCCAAAAATACCACCATTTGTAATTGTAAATGTTCCGCCAGTCATTTCATCAATTGTAATTTGACCGTCACGTGCGCGAATTGCTAAACGCTTCACTTCACTTTCTACACCTCTAAAAGTTAATTTTTCTGCATTTCTAATTACAGGCACCATCAACCCTTTTGGTCCAGAGACGGCAATTGAAATATCTTGAAAATCATGACTTATTTGGTAATCTCCATCAATCATTGAATTAACGTCTGGATACATTTTAAGCGCTCTTACAATAGCCATTGTAAAGAAACTCATGAATCCTAAACCAACACCGTGTTTAGCCTTAAAATCTTCTTTATATTCTTTTCGTAAGTCAAAAATAGGCTGCATGTTCACTTCGTTAAACGTCGTTAACATGGCAGTTTCATTTTTTACAGAAACCAATCGTTGTGCAACTTTTCTACGCAACATTGATAGTTTTTTACGCGCACTTCCTCTTTCACCATTTTCAGGTAAAGTTCCCATAGAAGGGACTGCTTTTATGGCATCTTCTTTGGTAATTCTCCCATCTCTTCCAGTTCCAGAAATTCCTTTAGCATCCATCCCTTTTTCTGTTAATACTTTTTTAGCAGCAGGAGATGCAGAACCAGTTGCATATGTTTCTTGGGTCAAAAGTTCTGGGTTTTGGGTTTTAGATTCAGTAGTTTTTTCCACTTTCTCCTTTTGGCTTTCTCCTTTTGGCCTTTCTGCATCCATATCAATCAAGCATACCACTGCTCCGACAGCAACAGCATCACCTTCTTCTGCCTTAAAAGTGATTATTCCACTTTCTTCAGCAGGTAATTCTAAAGTCGCTTTGTCTGAATCTACTTCAGCAATTGCTTGATCTTTTTCTACATAATCACCGTCTTCAACCAACCAAGATGCAATTTCTACTTCCGTAATCGATTCTCCTGGAGAAGGAACTTTCATTTCTAAAATCATGATACTATAATTTTAATTTCTATTTATTTTTAGACAGCAGTAAAAACGCTATCAATAACTCTTCTTTGTCTTCTTTTATCTCTTGCACTTGATCCTGGAGCAGGTACTGCAGCATAAGGTCTTGATGCACATTCTAGTTTCACTAAATCCAATCGTTCTAACATATGACTCCAAGCACCCATATTTTTAGGTTCTTCTTGTGCCCAAACATATTTTTCAACATTTGGATAGCTATCTATTACCTTTTGTATTTTTTCTAGATGTAATGGAAATAATTGTTCTATTCTTATCAATGCAACATCTTCTCTTTCTAAAGTTGCTCGTTCTGCCTCTAAATCATAATAGAATTTACCAGTACAGAATACTAATTTTTTAACATTTTCTGGATTAATTGTATCATCAATTACTTCATTAAATCCTCCATTTACAAGATCTCCAACAGTAGATACTGCTTTAGGATGTCTCAACAAACTTTTTGGTGTCAATACAATTAAAGGCTTTCTAAAATCACGTTTCATTTGACGACGCAATAGGTGGAAAAAGTTTGCAGGAGTTGTACAATCTGCAACTATCATATTATCGTCTGCACACAATTGTAAATAACGCTCCATTCTTGCAGATGAATGCTCAGAACCTTGACTTTCATAACCATGCGGAAGTAAAATTACAATTCCGTTTTGAAGTTTCCATTTATCTTCTGCTGCAGATAGGTATTGGTCAAAAATAATTTGTGCTCCATTTGAAAAATCTCCAAATTGCGCTTCCCAAATTGTTAAAGTATTAGGGTTTGCCATAGCATAACCATAATCAAAACCTAAAACACCATATTCCGAAAGTAATGAATTGTAAATATTCATTTTTCCTTTATTGAATGGGTTAATATTCAATAGATTTATTCGTTCTTCAGAAATTTCATCACGTAATACTGCATGACGGTGACTAAAAGTACCTCTTTCTACATCTTGTCCAGAAATACGAATATCAAAACCTTCTTCTAGTAAACTTCCGTATGCAAGCGTTTCTGCCATTCCCCAATCTAAAGTATCGGTTTCAAAAACCATCTTTGCTCTACCATCTAAAATCCTTTCGGCTTTTCTAAGAAACTTTACGCCTTCAGGAACGGTTGATACAACTTTCGCAATATTTTTTAATTTATCTTCAGGATAAGAGCTGTCAATTGTTTTTAACATTCCATCCAATCGTTGGCGATCAAAATCGGTCCAACGCTCTTGCATAAACTCACGAACTTTAGAAGTGTCAGACTCTTTAGATTTCGTGTAATTTTCTTCAAGTGTTTCTTTAAAATCAGCAACTATTTTTTTAGCGTATGCTTCGTCAATAACATTTTCAGCAATCAGTCTATCAGAATAAATTTTTAAAGGGTTGCTATGTTTAGAAATCGCTTTATATAGTTTTGGCTGCGTAAATCTTGGTTCATCACCTTCATTATGTCCGTATTTTCTATAACCAAGCAAGTCGATATAAATATCTTTTTTAAACTTCATTCGATATTCTAACGCTATTCCCATAGCATGTACAACCGCTTCAGCATCATCTGCATTTACATGTAATACAGGAGATAAAGTTACTTTGGCAACATCAGTACAATACGTACTTGAACGTGCATCCAAATAATTGGTGGTAAAACCTATTTGATTATTTACTACTATATGAATTGTTCCACCTGTTTTATACCCATTCAATTGGCTCATTTGAGCAACCTCATAAACAACACCTTGACCTGCAATTGCAGCATCACCATGAACAATTATTGGTAATATTTTAGAATCATCACCATTATAATCTTTATCAATTTTTGCACGAGTAATTCCTTCTGCTACAGGAGCAACAGTTTCAAGATGTGATGGGTTTGGAACCAAATTCATCTTAATTGTCTTACCGTTTTGATATGTTTTATCAATTGTATTTCCAAGGTGATATTTTACATCACCATCAATATCTTCGTCTTCAAAGTCTTTTCCTTCAAACTCACTAAAAAGTTCATAAAGCGGTTTTCTAAACACATTAACCAATGTGTTCAAGCGTCCACGATGCGCCATACCTAAGACACATTCTTTAACTCCGTATTTTTCAACAGCATTATATAAAGCAACACTAATAGCAGGAATTAATGATTCACCACCTTCTAAAGAAAATCGTTTTTGACCTACATATTTGGTTTGTAAAAAACTTTCAAAAGTTACAGCTTGATTTAATTTAGAGAGTAAATATTTTTTTGTTTTAGCAGAAAATGAAGGATGATTATCATTTACATTGAGTTTGCTTTGCCACCATTTTAATACTTCAGGATTTCGAATATACATATACTCAACTCCAATAGAGTCACAATATATTAGTTCTAAATGCTTAATGATATTTTTAAGTGGTGTTGTCCCTAAACCTAATACTTCTCCTGCACTAAAGGCGTTTTCTAAATCGTTAGCGTTTAACCCAAAATTTTCTATTGCAAGAGTTGGTGTGTAAGTTCTTCTGTCTCTTACGGGATTGGTTTCGGTAAATAAATGTCCACGAGTTCTATAGCCATCAATTAATTCTAGAATTTGAAATTCTTTTCGAACTTCATTGGGAATTTGAACTTCAATTTCTTCTCCAGTTATGTCATAATTTTCATTGGCTAAATCATAACCTTGAAAAAAACTTCTCCAACTTGGTTCAACAGTATCAGGATTTTTTAAATATTGTTCGTATAAATCGGCAATAAAACCAGTATGTGCGGCATTTAAAAATGAAAATTTATCCATATTTTCTATTGTACTGAAATATTTTTATTAAAACAACAACAAAAATACAAATTTTACTAAAAACGAGATGGTTTTTTTGAGTGGAATTATTCTTTATTTTTTTTCATTTTTTATTTGGCAGAAGTATAAAATAATATATATTTGCACACCGAATTTAAAAATCGGCAAATTCCTCCTTAGCTCAGTTGGTTAGAGCATCTGACTGTTAATCAGAGGGTC
>CAJXUO010000190.1 GCA_913061425.1 uncultured Lutibacter sp. | reverse complement strand
TTAAAGAGTAAAGGTGTTGGAGCAAGTAGTTTTTCTCAAGGAGATATTTTAAAAGAGTTGATATTTAAAATAATGCATTAATTTTTTTCTTGTTCAACATCTACAACGATTCTTTCATCTCTATTTGCTATTTCCCAAGCTGTGTGAAAAACTAATTTTATACGTTTTACTAATAAATCTAATAAAATTTTATCAGGAGTATCTGTAGGTTTGTGATAGTCTTTATGAGTTCCATTAAAATAGAATGCAATTGGAATACCATTTTTAGCAAAATTATAGTGATCTGATCTTGAATAAAACCTATTCGGATCACTTTTCATATTGTATTGATAATCTAACTCAAGTTTGGTGTACGTAGAATTCATTTGTTCATTTATTTCATGCAATTCTGTACTCAATCTATCTGCACCAATCACATAAATATAATCTGAATCGTTTTGACGGTCTTTCCCAATTCTACCAATCATATCCATGTTTAGATTTACAACAATATCTTTTAAAGGTAAAATAGGATTAGCAACAAAGTATTTTGAACCAAGTAATCCTTGTTCTTCTCCAGTGAAATTTACAAACATGATAGATCTTTTTGGGCCATGCCCATCTTTCTTTGCGTTTGCAAATGCTTTTGCAACTAGTAAAACTCCTGTTGTTCCAGAAGCGTTATCATCGGCTCCGTTATAAACTAGTCCGTTTTTTATACCTTCATGATCATAATGTGAAGAAATTACGATGACTTCTTCAGGTTTTTCTGTTCCTTCAATAAATGCAACTACATTTTCAGATGGATTATTTGAAGCGGATTTCCTCCTTTCATTTATTAAGCCAGAAATTGGAATGGTTTGAAAATAATTCTTCTCAAGATACTTTGGGATTCCATTTGTATTATAATGGTATGCTAAATATTTGGCGGCTTTTTTTTGACCTTCTTCACCAGTTTTTCTCCCTTCAAATTCATCTGATGCTAGATTAAAAACATGCTCTTTCGCAGCATCTATATTAATTATGTTAGCATATTTAACGGCTGTTACATCTATTTGAGGTTTTTCAGCAATATCTTTTTTCGATTTACAACTGATCGATATGAAAGCAAGTAGAATAAGTAGGGTAATTTTTTTCATGGAAGGATTATAATTTTCGCTAAAATAAGAAAAACAATGAGAAAATAATTTAATGTTTTATTAATTCTTAAGAACAAACCGTTTTTTAGAGTTGTTGAATTCAATAGTATTAGATGTGAATAAATTTTTTATGTCTCCATTTTCAATTAAATCTAGCGGTTTTCCTGTAAATAAACCTTCATTAGTCATTAATAATAATGTATCTGAAGTTTCTATGGCTAGATTTATTTCATGTGTAGAAATTAAAATTGTTTTATGATGAATTTCAGTTAGATTTTTTAATAATTGAAACGTTTCCATTGTATGCTGTACATCAAGATGTGCTGTTGGCTCGTCTAAAATAATAATATCAGTATCTTGTGCTAGTGCTCTTGCAATTAGCACTTTCTGTAATTGACCATCACTTAACTCATAATGTTTTAGATGTTTTAAGTGTTTAATATTTGTTGATGTTATAGCGCTTTCAATTTTTTTAATATCTACTTCTGTTAGTTTACCAATCCAATTGGTATAAGGTTGTCTTCCTAATGCGATAATCTCTAAAACGGTAAGATTACTTTCAGGAAGTCTTTCGGTTAATACTAAACTGATTTTCTTTGATAATTCGTTTTGAGAAATAGAATTTAGATTTTCATCATTTATAAAAACGTCACCATTAATTTGTGGTTGTACTTTGGTTAATGTTCTTAGAAGCGTTGATTTTCCAATTCCATTTTGACCAAGTAAGCATATAAAGGCACCTTTTTCTAAAGTAATATTGACGTCTTTAGTAATTGTCTTGATACTTTTTTTCGAAGTATAACCAATCTCTAGGTCGTTAGTTTTTAATACGATATGTCTATTGTCGTTCTCCATATCTAAATAAAAATTTTCCTTTTTCTAACAAGTAACCATATTACAATAGGAGCTCCAAACAATGATGTTATTGCGTTTATTGGAAGTGTATATTCTAGTGTAGGTAATTGTGAAATGATATCGGCAATAAGCATTAGTATGGCTCCAGTAATAGTTACTGCAGGTAATAATACTTTATGGTTAGACGTATTAAATAGCAATTTAGTAAGATGTGGAACTGCTAAGCCGACAAATGCAATTGGTCCTGAAAATGCAGTAATGGCTCCTGTTAATATACTTGTAATGATTAAAACTAAATTTCGAGTTTGTTTGATATTTATCCCTAAACTTTTAGCGTAATTTTCACCTAGAAGCATACTGTTCAAAGGTTTTATTATAAATGCTAATAATGATATTCCAATTAAAAATATAATTGTAAAAATTAATAATTCATTCCAACTTAAATTCCCTAAACTTCCAAAGCCCCAAAAAATAAACTGTTGCAATTGTTCTGCACTACTAAAATATGCTAGAACGCTTATTATTGCCGAAGTCAAACTCCCAAACATTAAACCAATAATTAGAATTGACATCGTGTTTCGTACTTTGTTAGCTGCAATCAAAACAGCAGACAGTACTAAAAAAGCACCTAAACTAGCTGCAATAGCCATTCCAAAACTTGAAAAAGCAATAGCGCTGATTCCTCCAATTAATGATGATCCTAAAATAAGTAGCGCAACTCCTAAACTTGCTCCAGAACTAATGCCAAGTACAAATGGTCCAGCAAGTGGGTTTCTAAACAATGTTTGCATCAACAAACCACTTATTGACAATCCAGAGCCTACCAAAACTGCTGTAATCGCTTTCGGAATTCTGTAATCTTGGATGATAGTCTTCCAAGAATCTTTACTCACTTCGCCATTAAAAACTGCGGTAAAAACATCCTCAAAAGGAATGTGAATAGAACCTAGAGTAATATTTAAAAACCAAACAGAAATTAAAACTATTGATAATAAAATAAATGTATTTCTGTATGATTTTTGTTGTATCACTTTTAAATTAAGTTTAAAAATGTAATTAATTTTTGAATTGCTTTTCCTCTATGCGAAATTCCCCCTTTTTCATCCATACTCATTTCAGCAAATGATTTTTTGTTTCCTTTAGGAATAAAAATAGGGTCATAACCAAAACCTTTATTTCCATTCTTTGTTTTCGAAATTTCACCTTTACAAATTCCTTCAAAAAGAAACTGATCGTTTTTTAAGTTTAGTGCGACTACTGTTCTGAATTGTGCAATCCGATTCTCTTTATCTTTCATTTCTGAAAGTACTTTTTCTATATTTTTTTCAGAATCTGAAGGTTCACCAGCATATCTTGCAGAGTAAACTCCAGGAGCATTGTCTAAGGCTTCAAGTTCAAGTCCTGTATCATCAGCAAAACAATCTAATCCGAAATTATGGGTAATGTAATTTGCTTTTAATTTCGCATTTCCTTCAAGAGTCACTTCAGTCTCTTCAATATCCTCAAAGCACTTGATGTCTTTTAAACTCAAAATCTCTATAGTAGGTAGTAGGGCTCTAACTTCTTTTAGTTTATTAGAGTTGTTGGTTGCAAAAACAATTTTCATGTAGCAAAAATACAGTAAAATTTATTGAACTGGAATATTGGTTTTAGAAATTACTTCCGTCATCACAAATGCACTTTGTACTTGCCCTAGATTTTCTATTGAAGCTAATTTTTTCGCTACAAAAGATTGATAAGCATCCATATCTTTTACCATTACTTTAATTAGATAATCAAACATTCCTCCAACATGATAACACTCTATAACTTCACTAAATTGAAGGATGTCTTTTTCGAATTTAGAGATATAACTCGCTTCGTGACTTTTTAACGATATATTACAAAAGGCAAGTAATGATAGCCCAATTTTTTTTCTGTTTAAAATGGCTTTATAAGATTCAATATAACCATCATTTTCAAGTCTTTTTATTCGTTCAAAAATAGGAGTAGAGGTTAAATTGAGCTTTGAAGAAATTTCTTTAATGGTATATTTTCCGTTCTGTCTCTTATACACATCTGACGCTGCCGACGAATAGAGAGGTGTAGATC
>CAJXUO010000189.1 GCA_913061425.1 uncultured Lutibacter sp. | reverse complement strand
TTACTAATCATACGCTATAATTACGCGTTCTTCAAATACTTCTTATCAATATAAAAAGTTCCGAAAGGGATAATAGATGCGAGTAAAACAATTAGAAATGTTTTGTTATTCCACTTATAAGAAGACTTTAATAAAAGCGCTAAAATCACATACCCAATAAACAACATTCCGTGAGGCATCCCTAACAATTTTACATACTGAGGGTCCTCAGCAAAATACTTTATTGGAGTTGCTATAAAAAGTAATAACAAGTAAGACAATCCTTCTAAAAAAGCAATAACTCTGAATATTTTTTTCATCTTAAGTTTTTTAATCAGCGACAAAGATACGTTTGACAGTTTAATTTTTTAGATTTGTAAGCGTAAATTTTTAATAAAAGATGTCTCTTAACGCTTCAGTAAAAATATCATCAGAAAAACTAGATTTACAGGTCTGTTACGACTTTGTTCATGATGCTTCTTGTGGTGGAATTGCACTTTTTGTTGGAACAGTACGTAATAAGACACAAAAAAAAGAAGTTACCTTACTTGATTTTTCTGCTTATAAAGAAATGGCAATTCAGGAAATGAAAAAAATAGCAACCAATGCTTTAGAGCAATTTGATATTTTAAAAATCGCTATTCATCATGCTGAAGGCGCCTTAAATATTGGAGAAATTCCTGTGATTATTGCAGCATCTTCACCCCATAGAAAAGCAGCATTTGAAGCGTGCCAATATGCAATAGAGACCTTAAAAGAAAGGGTTCCTATTTGGAAAAAAGAACATTTTATTGATGGCGAAATTTGGGTAAATTCAACTCCATAACGCTTCGACTTACTTCGACTCCTCTCAGCAACCAAAGCTAAACGGTCAAAGTCTAGTGACTAATGTTCAAAATATGAAAACACATGAAAGAAACAAGGATAAATAAATATTTGAGTGAAGTTGGTTACTGTTCAAGACGTGCAGCAGACAAGCTAATAGATCAAGGTAGAGTCACTATTAATGGAAAAGTTCCTGAAATGGGAACAAAAATCTCTGAATCGGATGAAGTTAAAGTTGATGGCACATTAATTTCTGAGTCAAATGAGAAACCTGTTTATATAGCCTTTAATAAACCTATTGGAATTATTTGCACGACAGACACTAAAAGAGAACGCAACAACATTATTGATTATATAAATTATCCAACACGTATTTTTCCTGTTGGAAGGCTCGACAGACCAAGTGAAGGACTAATTTTTTTAACGAATGACGGTGATATTGTAAACAAAATTTTACGTGCTCGTAACAATCACGAAAAAGAATATATTGTAACAGTAAACAAACCTATAACTACTGATTTTATTAAACGAATGGGAAATGGAATTCCTGTTCTAGACACCTACACTAAAAAGTGTATTGTTGAGCAAATTGATGAAAAAAGTTTTAAAATTATTTTAACTCAAGGGTTAAATCGTCAAATTAGAAGAATGTGTGAATATTTAGAGTATCGTGTTACTAAATTAAAACGCACAAGAATCATGAACATTCCATTAGATGTTTCTGTTGGTCAATGGAGAGATTTAACCGCAGACGAATTAAAAGAAATCGATAGATTAGTTTCAGACTCAGAAAAAACTCATGACAGTTAAACTCGGTTTAAAAGAAAACTGGAAACAGTTTACCATTTTAGTTATTGTCAACGCTTTTGTTGGTGGAATGATTGGTTTAGAGCGTACCATTTTCCCAAAATTTGCAGAAATTGAATTCGGTATTTCTTCCAAAACAGCCATTTTATCTTTTATTGTTGCTTTTGGAATTTCTAAGGCAATTACTAATTATTTTACTGGAAAACTCGCCAACAAATACGGTCGAAAAAACTTACTAATTATTGGTTGGATCTTTGCGCTTCCAGTTCCTTTTATTTTGATGAATGCAACTTCTTGGAATTGGGTTATTTTTGCCAATGTTTTGTTAGGAATTAATCAAGGGTTAACTTGGAGTAGCACCGTTGTAATGAAGATCGATTTAGTAGGCGAAAAAGACAGAGGTTTAGCAATGGGAATCAATGAATTTGCCGGATATTTTGCCGTTGGAGTTGTTGCCTTTTTAACTGGTATAATAGCACAGGAATATGGCGTGAAACCGTATCCTTTTTATCTTGGAATTGGTATTTCTATTGTTGGGTTAATCACTTCAATTCTATTTGTAAAAGACACACGAAAGTTTGTAAATATTGAGCAAAAGGTTTCAGAAAATTCAACTATGAAAAGTGTGTTTTTAGAAACTACTTTTAAAAACAAAACCTTAAGTTCTATTACACAAGCAGGATTGGTAAACAACTTAAATGATGGTATGATTTGGGGAATTTTACCAATCTTATTATTTGCTTTGAATTACAACACTAAAAACATTGGAGTTATTGCTGCAATTTACCCAACTGTTTGGGGAATTGGACAATTATTTACTGGAAAAATAGCGGATATGTATTCAAAAAAAGCAATGCTTTTTTACGGAATGTTACTGCAAGGAATTGCTATTATCATGCTTCCTTTTTTCACAGCATTTTATCAATTAGCCATTATTTCGGCAGTTTTAGGTTTGGGAACTGCATTGGTATATCCAACATTTTTATCGGCAATTGCAAATGCCACTTCGCCAACTCAACGTGCTGAAAGCATAGGCGTTTTTAGACTTTGGAGAGATTTAGGATATGCAATAGGAGCGATACTTTCTGGAATTATTGCAGATATGTATGGAATAGAAAGCGCTATTATTACTATTGGAATACTTACTATTGTTTCTTCAATGATTATTAAATTGAGAATGGAAAAGATTTAAAACCCCAAAACTCCACCTTCTAAACTCAACACATTTACTTTTGGATATTTCGCTTTAAATAGATGAACCGCCATTATACTAGAAACACCTTGATTACACACAATAATATAGTTTTCTGAAGTGTTTTCAAATTCAGACAGCCAATCTTCAAATTCATACAAAGGAATTTTTTTATACACTTCAAATGGAAGTTTAAAATCGGTATCCTCGATAATCGAAATAATTTTTATCGATGTTTTTTGCGCTAAAATTTTCTTGAAATTCTCTTGAGAAATGGTAATTCCATCATCAAAATCACATAAAATAGATTTATAGTTTTCGGCTTCAAATAATTCTGAGATCTTCTCTTTATCAAATAGCGGCTTTAATTTCATTTTATACTGACTGTTTTCTAAACTATTATAAATTAATAATTCATTGACAATCGGTTTACCAATATTTGCAACAATTTTCAAGACTTCATTAGCTTGCATCAAACCAATAATTCCAACAATTGTGTTTAAAGTCCCTATTTCAGAACAATTAGGAATGTTTTCGTTGGGAATTTCTGGAAATGCATCGCGAAGATTTGCAGTTCTATTTCCGTTTTCATCAATACGATTAAAGGTTGCTACATACCCATCAAATTTATATAACGAACCATATACAAGTACTTTATTCTCTATGACACAAAAATCATTTAATAAGTATTTGGTTGGTAAATCATCTGTACAATCCAAGACAATAGTTGCAGTAGAAATACTATTTTTTATATTGTTTTTTGAAACTAATTGATTTGAATGCGTAATAGTTACCAAAGGAGAAATAGACTGGATATAACTTGATAAAACGACAATTTTTGACTTCCCGATATCTTCAGTTTTATAAAAAACTTGTCGATGTAAATTACTCACATCTACCGTATCAAAATCTACCAAATGAATATTGCCAATCCCACTTGCAGCCAAATAAACAGCAGCAACAGAACCTAAACCGCCACAACCGACAATAGTAACTGTTGCGTTTCGTAACGCATTTTGTCCAATTGCCCCAATTTCTCGCAGCGTAGTTTGACGTTGGTATACATCTTTGGCTGAAATTTCATGCATTTATTGAAGCATTAAATTACGAATTGAAACAATCAATAAAACAGCTCCTAAGACTAAAAAAGCGAAACCTAATAAGGCTTGCTTTTTGTTTTTCAATTGATCTTTTATAAATGAAAATGTAATTGTATTAAAAAGTATTAGTATCAATCCGATACTTGAAAATAGGACTCCTATAGAT
>CAJXUO010000188.1 GCA_913061425.1 uncultured Lutibacter sp. | reverse complement strand
GTAGAGAGGTCTCGTGGGCTCGGAGATGTGTATAAGAGACAGATTAAAAGAAATATTAATTATCATCTTTTTTCTTATGATCTTCTTTTACTTCTTCCTCTTTATATTTACAACATAGACCTGTAAACTCTAATTGATTTGTAGAAAATTTCGCTACTAAATCTAAGCAAACTTTCACTTTAGAAAAAACACACTAAATTGTAACAAAGAAATAGACTACTCTTTTTTTAATTTATATTGAAAGTAAAAAGCGGGTAATAAGGCTATTAAAATTACTGGATGAATTAATAGTCTTCCTAGATAAAACGCTAATAAGTATCCACTAGAAAATTCAGTGTTTAATAATAAAAAGTAAAAAATAGTCAATAGTACAAAAAGGATTAAATAGAGTTTTATTGAAAAAGACACCATTAACCAAATAATCATTTTTAAAAAACTCTATGAATGGATCGTAAAATAATTTTGGCGCAAACCCTCTAATAGCCAAAAAAGAAGCAAATAATAAAAAGAGCAGGAAAATTCTAATACCTTTATTCATCTATTTCTTATTAAGAATTGCAAATTTATTAACCCAAATAATCCATAATAAAAACACCATTCCATAAATTACTACAGGAAAAAAAACAGAATGCATTATCTCTTCATATTGTGGATAATGGTACATTATTAATGATAAAGTAATAATTCTAAAAAATATTGGTTAAAAATAATATGACAACTTTATTTTTTTTCAATAAAAGGTTTTAATTTTGCTTAAAATTAAGTAAAGAAATGAATATCGACTTCTTAAAAAGCAATATTACTACAATTATCAATCAATCTGAAAAAACTGAATCTAAATTACAGGAAATTTGTAATTTTTTAAAACAAGAAATCTCACATTATGATTGGGTTGGATTTTATTTTAAAAACGGAGATAAAGAAGAGTTGAAACTTGCTCAATATGCTGGAGAAGCAACGGAACATACAATTATACCTTTTGGAAAAGGTATTTGTGGCCAAGTTGCGATAAGTAATAAAAACTTTATTGTACAAGATGTAACAGAACAAGATAATTACATTTCTTGTGGATGGAAAGTGAAATCAGAAATTGTAATTCCAATATTTAAAAATCAAGAAAACATTGGTCAAATTGATATTGATTCTCACACTCAAAACACATTTACAGATTTAGATACTGAGTTATTAGAATTCGTTTGTGAACAAGTTGCCGAAATTGTTTAAAAGTTCGTTTCTTATTACTCCATTTTATGTTGCGAAGGCTCTTCAGTTTAACTAATTTTGCGTTAAACAGCACAACACACAAAATGAACTCACCAAAAAAAGCAAAATCAGCATTAATTTCAGTATTTCACAAAGATGGATTGGCACCAATTGTTCAAAAATTAGATACACTTGGAATCACCATTTATTCAACTGGCGGAACTGAAAAATTTATCAAAGAATTAGGAATAAATGTAGTTCCTGTTGAAGATTTAACCTCTTACCCCTCTATTCTCGGAGGAAGAGTTAAAACATTACATCCAAAAGTTTTTGGTGGCATTTTAACTAGAAGAGATAATTCTAGTGACATTGAGCAAATTACTGAATTTGAAATTCCAGAAATAGACATTGTAATTGTTGATTTATATCCTTTTGAAAAAACGGTAGCAAGTGGTGTACCAGAACAAGATATCATTGAAAAAATTGATATTGGTGGTATTTCATTAATTAGAGCAGCCGCTAAAAATTTTAAAGACGTTATTTGCGTTTCTTCAATGGAACAATATGATGATTTCTTGACTATTCTTTCTGACCAAAACGGAGAAACTAGTATTGAGCAACGCAAACACTTTGCAGCTAAATCATTCAACATCTCTTCTCATTATGATAGTGCTATTTTTAATTACTTCAATACAAATCAAGAGATTCCTTCATTAAAAATAAGTGAAACTAACGGGAGCGTTTTACGCTATGGAGAAAACCCTCATCAAAAAGGAATTTTCTTTGGTGATTTAGAAGTAATGTTTGATATTTTACATGGAAAAGAGTTGTCTTATAATAATTTATTGGATGTAGATGCAGCTGTAAATTTAATGAATGAATTTAAAAATGATGACCCAACATTTGCCATATTAAAACACAATAATGCTTGTGGATTAGCACAAAGAGACACTTTATATCAAGCGTATGTTGATGCACTTGCAGGAGATCCAACTTCAGCATTTGGTGGAATCTTAATTTCTAATAAGGAAATTGATTCTGACACAGCTACAGAAATTCATAAATTATTTTGTGAAGTTGTAATTGCTCCTTCATATTCAAGTGAAGCCTTGGAAATACTAAAAGGGAAAAAGCATAGAAGAATTCTTGTTCAGAAAGAAACAAAATTACCAACAACAACTGTAAGAACTTGCCTTAATGGAGCGTTAGTTCAAGAGAAAGATTCAAAAACTGACAACCTAACCAATTTGTCTTATGCAACTAACAATAAACCAACTGAAAAAGAGTTAGAAGATTTATTGTTCGCATCTAAATTATGTAAACACACTAAATCAAATACAATTGTTATTGCCAAAAACAAACAATTGTTTGCTAGTGGAACAGGACAGACAAGTAGAATTGACGCATTAAATCAAGCAATAGCCAAAGCAAATCATTTTAATTTTGATCTTGAAGGAGCAGTAATGGCTAGTGATGCATTCTTTCCTTTTCCAGATTGTGTTGAAATCGCATACAATGCTGGCATTAAAAGTGTTATACAGCCTGGAGGATCAATAAAAGATCAATTATCTATAGATTATTGTAATGACAATAATTTAGCCATGGTAATGACAGGAACAAGACATTTTAAACATTAATTTTATTACATTTGTATAATTAACACCAAAAGAAACTATTATATGGGATTTTTCGATTTCATGACTGAAGATATTGCAATTGATTTAGGAACGGCAAATACTCTTATAATCCATGACGGTAAAGTAATTGTTGACGAACCATCAATTGTCGCTAGAGATATTATTTCTGGCAAAATTATTGCTACTGGAGAGAAAGCCAATTTAATGCAAGGTAAAACTCACGAAAACATCAAAACTATTAGACCGTTAAAAGATGGTGTAATTGCAGATTTCGAAGCATCTGAACAGATGATTAAAGAGTTTATCAAGAATATTCCTACTATAAAAAATAAGTTTTGGACGCCCTCATTGAGAATGGTTGTTTGTATTCCTTCTGGAATTACTGAAGTTGAAAAACGTGCCGTAAGAGATTCGTGTGAACATATGAATGCTAAAGAAATATATTTAATTTATGAGCCTATGGCTGCTGCAATAGGTATTGGACTTGACATTACACAACCTAAAGGTAATATGATTATTGATATTGGTGGAGGAACAACTGAAATTGCTGTAATTGCTCTTGGAGGAATTGTATGTGATAAATCTGTTAAAGTTGCAGGTGATGTGTTTACTAATGATATTGCATATTATATGCGTACTCAACATAACTTGTATGTTGGTGAACGTACAGCTGAAAGAATTAAAATTGAAATTGGCGCAGCAACTGAAGATTTAGATAATCCACCAGAAGACTTATTAGTTCAAGGTAGAGATTTACTAAGTGGAAAACCGAAACAAGCTCAAGTATCATTTAGAGAAATTGCTAAAGCATTAGACAAGTCTATTCTTAGAATTGAAGATGCTGTAATGGAAACGTTATCACAAACACCTCCAGAATTAGCCGCTGATATCTATAATTCTGGAATTTACCTTGCAGGAGGCGGATCAATGCTTAGAGGTTTAGACAAGAGACTTTCTAGAAAAACTGATTTACCTGTTTATGTTGCCGAAGATCCATTACGCGCTGTTGTTAGAGGTACCGGAATGGCATTGAAAGATTTAGATAAATACAGCAACGTATTGTTGAAATAAAAACACGCAAATACTTTTATTGATTTATGAAGCAAATAATTAAATTCATTGAAAAGTATAGATACTTTATTCTATTCTTGATATTAGAATTTTTTGCTTTTTTTTTTACTATTCAAAGCCATTCTTATCACAGAAGCAAGTTTGTTAACTCAGCGAATAGTATAA
>CAJXUO010000187.1 GCA_913061425.1 uncultured Lutibacter sp. | reverse complement strand
AGTTGCTTTGATTGATAGTTTGTGGTTACAAGAAATGTACAACTCGCCCTTATATGATACAATTCAGTATGTAATTGATGATACAAAATTGGTTGATGTTCAATTAGATGAATTGCCAACTCAGTTATTAAAAGACAGACTTCAAGAACTTAACAATCAAACACCATTTAATGTAGAATACAATCAAAGTTTAGAGCGACTTATAAAAACATATTTAAAGAGACGAAAGAACGCATACGGAACACTAATGGCTCGTGCACAATTTTATTTTCCAATGTTTGAAGAGCAGTTGGACAAATATGACATTCCATTAGAAATAAAATATTTAGCGATAGTTGAGTCTGCTTTAAGACCAAGAGCAAAATCTAGAGTTGGCGCAACAGGATTGTGGCAATTTATGTATCAAACAGGCAAGCAGTTTGACTTAAATGTAAATTCTTATGTAGATGAGCGACAAGATCCATTAAAGGCAACAGAGGCTGCGTGTAAGTACTTGACTACACTGTATAAAACATTTGGAGATTGGGACTTAGCTTTAGCAGCCTACAATTCAGGTCCTGGAAATGTAAATAAAGCAATAAGAAGAGCAGGGGGAAAACGGAATTATTGGAATATAAGACAGTTTTTACCTAGAGAAACCGCTGGATACTTACCGGCTTTTTATGCAACATTATATATTTTAAAGTATGCAGATCAACACGGAATTGTATCAAAAAAAGAAAAAATAAACCTTTTCGAAACGGACACAATACACATTAAAAAGCAAATGACTTTTGAGCAAATTCAAAAGTTTTTAGATGTTGATATTGAAATGCTACAGTTTTTAAATCCACAATATAAACTAGATATTATTCCTTACAGAAAAAACAACAATTACTATGTAAGATTACCATTGTATAATGTCGGACAATATATCAGCAACGAAAAAGAATTATACGCTTTTATTGATGCTGAAGAAGCGAAAAGAGAAACAACATTACCAGAGTATATCGAAATGAATGATAGGATTCGATATAGAGTTAAGAATGGAGATTATTTAGGAAAAATAGCAACTAAATATGGCGTGAGCATTAGCTCTTTAAAACGTTGGAATGGTTTGCGAAGTAATGCATTAAAAATTGGTCAGCGCTTAACAGTTTACCCAAGAAAACTAAGTGTGAATACAAGCACTAAGAAAGTTGTGAAAACGAGTTCAAAACCAACACCAAAGACAGCATACACAACGTATACGGTTAAAAAAGGAGATTCTCTTTGGACCATTTCTAAAAAGTATCCTGAAGTTTCTATCCAAAATTTAAAAGATTGGAACAATATTTGGGATGCTAAATCTTTGAAACCAGGAATGAAACTCAAAATATTTAAAAGTTAATCAAATGAAAAAATCTATAGTACTTTCAATAGTCGTTTTAATAGTACTCTCTTGTTCTTCTAAAGAAAAAAAACTCATTTTACAAAATTCAAATGGAGCGATTAATCAATTGTTAGTCGCAATGGATAATAATTTATGGAAAGGGATTGAGGGTGATGAACTTCGTAAAGTTACTGGCGAAGAAGTGTTGGGTCTTCCTCAAAGAGAGCCACAATTTAAGGTAACTCAAATTCCAACGATTGCATTCAAAAACTTATTTACATCACAAGCGAATGTACTAATTGTAAAAATTGGAGACGTTTCTGAGTTTACTATTAGAAAGAATATATACGCATCTCCTCAAACAATAGTTTTAATAACAGCCAAAGACAGGGAAAGCTTAATTAAGAAAATTCAAGAAAAAAAGAATGAGATTATATCTGTTTTTAAAACGGCAGACATACAACGACTTCAAAAAAGGTTAAGACAAAGAAAATTTAATACGAGTACTTTAAAAACGTTGCAAAAATTAGGGGTTGACTTAGAAATTCCAGCAGCTTATAAACTGGTTGATGATACGGGTGATTTTCTATGGATGAGGAAGAAAATTAGACAAGGACAAAGTATTAATTTAATAGTTTATGAATTACCCATAAACTCTCCGGAAGATGAAGAGGGTAAAAACATTGTTTCTATTAGAGATACTATTGGTAAAAAAAATATTCCAGGACAATTTGATGGAACTTATTTAATCACTGAGGCAGCATATTCACCTCATACTTTTTTGGTTCAACTAGACAACAAAAAAGCATTTGAAACTCGTGGGAAATGGGAAGTTAAAGGAGATTTTATGGCAGGCCCCTTTTTAAATTATACAGTTGTTGATAAGGTTAAAAACAGATTAGTTGTGGTTGAAGGCTTTTCTTATGCGCCAACAACCACCAAACGTGATTTTATGTTTGAAGTTGAAGCGATCTTAAAAACTTTGAAAATAGAGTAATTTAATCTTCATTTTTTAGACTAAAAACACTTTTCTCTTTTTGATAGTCAAAATTTTGGACTTTATATAGGTCTAAAATACTATGGTAGAAGAAATCGGTAGAAAAAAATTTAAATTGATTTTCTTTTAATGCAGCTACAATTTCTGGGTATGCAGTTTTAAACTCATCGGAATACCAAAGAATCATCGCCGGATTTTTACTTGCTTCATCTTCTTGAGCGTGCAACCATTTTCCGTTTTCACCTAATAGCTCTCCATGGTCGGAAACATAAACAACAAGGGAGTTATTATTTGTTTTTTTAACTGATTCGATAACCTGATTGATGAAAAAGTCTAAATACACTAATGTGTTATCATAAGAGTTGATAATTTCTTCTTTTTCTAAAGAAGGAATATGTTTACTATCTGTCACCGGTTTAAACTTTCTAAATTTAGCAGAATAACGATTTTCATACCACCAATGACTTCCAGTCATATGTAATGTTGTAAATTGATTTTTTTGGAGGTTAAGAATGGAATCAAAAGGAATGAGCATTTCTTCATCAAGCGCCTTATTAAAACTCATTATTGATCTAAACTTATCTATTAATAGAACATTTTATTGCTCAATATAATTGGAGCGTAACTTTTAACAATTGTACTATTTCCAATCCAATTTGTAGTGATATTTATTGAGTTTAATAAAGAAAAAAGTGAATAAATTTTGTGAGATTTAATACTATCATTGATACTTTGATTTGTAAGTAATTGTTTTACACTTGCAACAGTATGCGTTAATGGAGTATATAAATTTGGATAACTAAGAACATTTTCTTTTTTAGAAAGAATAGGGTTTGTTTCGCGCTGATATCCATTTAATTGTATGTGATCTGCTCTAACAGATTCTCCTAAAATAAAAATAATATTAAAGTCTTTACTATTTGATATAACATCAGAATTTACGGGTAATAATTGTAATTCGTCCTCTTCAAAAAACTCATAAATGCTTGAAAAAAAGACATAAGGCAATCTACTTTTAAAAGTGTTAAACCTATAATTTTCTACAATGAAATAGGTGAGAACACCTATAATAGCAAAGATCATTAAAGGTGACTTTAATTGGTTTATTTTTATTTTTTTATAAGATCTAAATATGAAAAAAAGAACGAAACTTATAAAAGCAATATATAAAACAAACTGAATAGATAATAAATCTACAGTAACAAGTAAGCTAGTTTCCATAATTGCTTCTATCATTGACTTAGTAACGCTTAAATCTATGGTGTATTTAAAGAAACCAATTAATGAAAGCGCAAAAAAGAGCACTGGAAAAAACACATAAAAAATATATTTATTTATACTTAGAAAATATAGAATTCCAAAAAAGGAAAACTGTAATAGCAGAAAATGAATAAAATAAATTGAATAATCATTAAATCCGCTAAGAGGAATATGATAATATGAAGAAAGCGTTATAAAAAGCCCAACAATTATATTTAAAAGTAAATGAAAATATAATTGTTGTTTGTATTTGAGAAAGAACTTCAAATTACTTATTTATTTTCTCCCAAGAATCTCTTAATGATACCGTTCTGTTAAAAACTAAGTTATCTGAACTAGAATCTTCATCTACACAAAAATATCCTTTTCTTTGAAACTGAAATTTATCTCCACTTTTTGCAGTTTTTAAACTTGGCTCAACATAAGATGTAATAGTCTCTAAAGAGTTTGGGTTTACAAATTCCATAAAGTCTTTATCT
>CAJXUO010000186.1 GCA_913061425.1 uncultured Lutibacter sp. | reverse complement strand
TGTATTGGATTAGAACTGGACGCATGGCCTTTTTTATATTGATGATATATACATCTGTATCAATTCTTTACAACTTTGGTGTTAAAGACTTAAAGCAACGTCTCTTTTTTACTCCTGGAGCAATTTTAACAACCTTATTAACCATCTTAATGTTTTACTTGTTTGGTGTTTATGTAGAGAAATTTGCACAGTATAATAAACTGTATGGCTCTATTGGAACCTTATTAATTTTAATGTTATTTGTTTGGCTAAACGCTATTATATTATTACTTGGTTTTGAATTGAACGCTTCAATGAATCGCCTTCGATTAAAACATAAAATTGAAAAAAAAATAAACCGAGCATGTTAAAATTTTTATTGCTCAATACAATGGTTAATAGCGAACAACATTCCTGTACTGAGCGAAGTCGAAGTATGACCGTTAAAATAAATTAAATATTGACATATGAAAATAGTAGCAATGATTCCTGCACGATTGGAAGCAACAAGATTTCCACGTAAGTTATTACAAGATTTAGGAGGGAAGTCGGTGATTTTAAGAACGTATGAAGCAACAAAAAGCACAAACCTTTTTGATGAGGTGTATGTAGTTACTGATAGCGAAATTATTTTTGAAGAAATTACTAAAAACGGAGGGAAAGCAATTATAAGTGAAGGAGTTCATGAGTCTGGAAGTGATAGAATTGCAGAAGCAGTTCGTACTATAGATACAGATATTGTAGTGAATGTTCAAGGTGATGAACCGTTTGTAAACGAAGAATCTTTGAAAGATTTATTATCAGTATTTGTAGATGATATTCAGCAAAAAATAGATGTTGCTTCATTAATGTTTCAGATTAGCGATACAGAAGAAATAAACAATCCAAACAATGTAAAAGTTGTGACAGATATAGATGATTTTGCAATGTACTTTAGTCGTTCACCAATTCCTTTTGCAAGAGATGATACGTTTGCTAAATATTACAAACACATAGGTATTTATGCTTTTAAAAAAGAGGCTTTATTACGTTTTACTGAATTAGAAATGACAGCTTTAGAGCGCACAGAAAAATTAGAAAACTTACGCTTTTTAGCCTACGGAATACATGTAAAGATGGTCAGAACCTTGTATCAACCAATAGGAATAGATATACCTGAAGATTTAGAAAAGGCACGAAAAGTTTTAGGAGTCTAAATCCCTTGCATTTTTTGTATAAAACTTAAATACACTTCCGAACAATCATATAAAAGAGGGATAGAAAGATGTTCGTTTTTATTATGTACACACTCTAACGCTTCTTTCGATAAATTAATAGGAATAGTTGCGTAAGAAAGAATCCCTTTGGTTCTAAAAGCGGCTAAATCGTTTGAATTTGGCAATAAAATTGGTAGCGTTTGAGCGTTTTTATATTTTTCTAAGATAGCACTTTTTAAGTTTTCATAATAGATATTATCGAAAGATGAAGGCTCCGTTTTGGGTGTGCTTTGAGTGATTGTAATTTTAACAGCATCATTATTAATTCTTTTTCTAATACCTTCTAAAAATGATTTTTCATCTGTTTGTGGTAATAGGCGACAGTCTAAATATGCGGTTGTTTTTGTAGGAACAATATTATAGGCATCACTATCGGTATAAATATTTGTTAGCGTAACTGTATTTGTAAACAACGCTACTAATTCTGGTTGTTTTCTCATTTTTGAAACAATAAATGGCTTAAACAATCGAGGATGTTTCAATACTAGTTTTTCAATTCCTTTTTTATGAGTTCCCAAAAACTTTAATAAGTTTACATTTAAATCATTATAAATAATTTTAGATTTTCTTTTAGTCAGTTTAGCCAAAGATTTGACCATTCTTTTATTTGAATACTCAATTGGTGTGACAGAACCATGTCCACTTGTTTCTATTTCTACTTCTAATTTTAGCCAAAAACTTCGTTTTTGAGCAACAGAAATTCCATAAATTGGATTTTTAAATTCCCCAGGAATTAAGTTGGTTAATTCAGGAGGACCTTCACCAATAACAACTACTGGATTTAATTCTTCTAAATGGTTGTCAACAACGTACTTAATGCCGCCGTCACATCCTGTTTCTTCACATGAAACAGCTAGAAAAACAACATTATATTTGCTTTTAGTTGTGTCTATTGATTTTGAATATTGAAGAATGCTATGCAGTTGCATTAAAGCAACTCCTTTATTGTCATAAGCACCTCTTCCATATATTATATTGTTTTTTATTTCGCCAGAGTAAGGAGTATTAGTTTCTGATTTCATTTCTTGAACAACATCAATATGATTTAAGAAGATAATAGATGGTTTGTTACTTTCAAGTGGAAAAAGAGAGGCTGCAAAATTATAATTTCCATTTTCCGTTCCAAAACTTGTAATATATAATCCGTTTTCTTTGCATACGGATTTAATAAATTCTCCTGCTTCTTTTTCAGAACCGCTTACGGAAGGAATTCGAATGTATTTTTGAAGTAAATGTTCAATTGAAATAGGGTTTCCTTTGTGTTTAATAATCTCAAGATCTTGTGAAAAACTAGTTAGAGAGATTAAAATAAAAAGCACTGTAATTTTTCGCATATAATTTGAAAATAGTTCATGCAATATAACCAATAAACTTTAAGTTAGAAAAATCAAAAGTCAATACACTTTAATTCGTTATTTTTTTTCGGATATTTGTAACTTATTTATAACAATCAATGTCACAAAAACCAAGTATCCCAAAAGGAACAAGAGATTTTTCTCCTATTGAAGTTGCACAGCGCAACTACATTTTCAATGTAATACAGTCGTCATTTGAAAATTTCGGGTTTCAACCTATTGAAACTCCTAGTTTTGAGAAGTGTTCTACATTGATGGGAAAGTATGGTGAAGAGGGTGATCGATTGATTTTTAAAATATTGAATAGTGGAGATTATTTGTCAAAAGCGAATGAGCAATTATTAGCAGATAAGAATAGTGTAAAATTAACTTCACAAATATCAGACAAGGCTTTGCGTTACGATTTAACGGTGCCATTTGCACGCTATGTTGCACAGCGCCAAAACGACATCAGTTTTCCATTTAAGCGCTATCAAATGCAACCAGTTTGGAGAGCAGATAGACCACAAAAAGGACGTTTTAGAGAGTTTTATCAATGTGATGCAGATGTTGTAGGAAGTAAAAGTTTGCTACAAGAAGTCGAGTTTGTACAGTTGTATGATGATGTGTTTACCAAGTTGAAATTGAAAGGAACAAGCATCAAATTAAACAATCGTAAAATTTTATCAGGAATTGCTGAGATTATTGGTGCTTCTGATAAACTAATTGATTTTACCGTTGCTTTAGATAAATTGGATAAGATAGGAGCAGAAGGAGTTACAAATGAAATGTTATTAAAGGGAATCACACAAGATGCTATTGATAAAGTGCAGCCTTTATTTAATTTTTTTGGTACAAATAAAGAAAAATTAGCACAATTGAAAGAAATGCTTTCTATTTCCGACGAAGGGTTGGAGGGTGTAAATGATTTAGAATTTGTTATTGATACTGTTGAGGAATTAGGTTTGCAATCTGCAAATCTTGAAATCGATGTAACCTTAGCGCGTGGATTAAACTATTATACAGGAACAATCTATGAAGTAAGTGCACCAGAAGGCGTAAAAATAGGTTCTATTGGAGGCGGTGGACGTTATGATGATCTTACTGGAATATTTGGATTGAAGGATGTTAGTGGAATCGGAATTTCATTTGGTTTAGACAGAATTTATTTAGTCTTAGAAGAATTAGGTTTGTTTGAGTCTGTTGAATTGCCTAAGCCTAAAGTATTGTTTTTAAATTTTGAGGAATCAGAAAACAAAATGTGCTTAAAAGCAATAAAATCATTAAGAGAAAATAATATTAAATGCGAAATCTATCCAGATGTAGCCACAAGTAATAAACAACAGAAGAAACAATGGAAATATGTATCGAATAGAGGCATAGAATTTGTGGTTTCTAAAGTAGAAAACAAAGAGTTTGTTTTAAAAAAGATGTCTGACGGAGAACAAAAAAAATGTTCTTTATCGGAATTGATAAACACAGTGCAATAGATTAACAGTAAAGCTGTAATTTTGTGCTCTAATAAA
>CAJXUO010000185.1 GCA_913061425.1 uncultured Lutibacter sp. | reverse complement strand
GGTTTATAAAACAGTAATTAGTGATGTTGGAATTAAATTGGTTACCCCTTCAGGTGGAGCACAAGCTGAGATATTAGTTTCAAATACTGTAATTAATCAATGGGAAGAGTTAACATTTGATTTTACTAGTCGTATTGGAAACGGATTGGATGGGTCAACAAATATAGATCAGATTGTTGTTTTCCCTGATTTTGACACAGCAGGTAGAACTCAAGATAACATAGTTTATTTTGATAATATAACTTTTAACTAATAAACGATAAATTATTTGAATTTGTTTATTAATAAAGTGCGGTCTTAATTTATGTAAAATTAAGACCGTACTTTATTAACAGGTCGATTAACTATTTGAATTTAAAATACTTAATAATAACTAACCTAATATAAATCTCTAGTAAAAAAGATTACGAAACTATAATATGAGTAAAAATTCAATATATGTAGGAAGCAACTTAGCTTCATTTGAAGAAAACGAAATCACAGGAGAACTAATCTCTTTTGAAAACGAAAACTATTATAAAATATCTAATTGCGACCAAATGAGGCCTTTTTTTATAAGTCTTGTTAGCAATTCTAATCATTGGATGTTTATCTCTAGCAATGGAGGTTTATCTGCAGGTAGAAAAAATGCAGAAAACGCTTTATTTCCTTATTATACAGATGATAAAATTACAGAATCTGCTGAAATAACAGGAAGTAAAACGATACTTCAAGTTCATAAAGAAAATAAAACGTTTTTATGGGAACCATTTTCAGATAGATACCAAGGTGTTTATACTATTAAAAGAAATCTCTATAAAAACAGGTATGGAAACAAACTTGTTTTTGAAGAGACAAATGAAGATTTAGGAATCACTTTCAGATACCATTGGAATACTAGTGATTCGTTTGGATTTGTAAAAAAATCTACTTTGATTAATAATAACGATTCTGATGTATCTATAACTGTTTTGGATGGGTTACAAAATATTCTTCCTTACGGTGTTGGAGAAGATTTACAAAAAGCTTCAAGTAATTTAGTTGATGCTTATAAAAAAAGCGAGTTAGAACAAGAATCAGGCTTAGGAATTTTTGCTCTAAGTGCTATTATTGTAGATAAAGCAGAACCTAGTGAAGCACTTAAATCTAATATTGTTTGGTCATTAGGAATTGAAAATCCAACGTATTTAATTTCTTCTTTACAACTTAATAATTTTAGAAAAGGGAAAGAAATTCATCAAGAAGTAGATATTAAAGCAGAAAAAGGAGCCTATTTTATTTCTACAGATATAACCTTAGCCGCTCAAGAAAACAAGAATTGGATGCTGATCGCTAATGTCAATCAGAATATGAATGACATTTGTGAAATTTCAGAAAAAATAAAAAATGAATCTAATCTAATAAATTTTGTTCAAGAAGATATTGAAGCAGGTACAAAGCATTTATTAGAATTGGCAGGAGCATCAGATGCTATACAATTAAGTACTAATAAATTACGTAATACGCGACACTTTGCAAATACGCTTTTCAATATTATGAGAGGTGGAATTTTTGATGATAATTATAATATTGACAAAAGTGATTTCACTAAATATATTGCAAACGCAAACAAAAAAGTATTCAAGAAAAAAGAAAATATTTTGGCAAAATTGCCAACCGTATTTAATTTAAATTTAATTAAAGAGATAGCTGAAAATGATGATGATAAAAATTTCAAACGACTATGCTTTGAATACTTACCATTAAAGTTCAGTAGAAGACATGGAGATCCAAGTAGACCATGGAATAAATTTTCTATAAATACACGAAGTGAAGTTGACGGTTCTAAAATTCTTGATTATGAAGGAAACTGGAGAGATATATTTCAAAATTGGGAAGCGTTAGCGCACTCATACCCAGAGTTTATTGAAAGTATGATTCATAAATTTTTAAACGCCTCTACATTCGATGGATACAATCCATATAGAGTCACCAAAGGAGGTTTTGACTGGGAAACTGTAGAAGAAGATAATCCTTGGTCATATATTGGTTATTGGGGGGATCATCAAATCATTTATTTGCTTAAGTTTTTAGAATTTATAGAAGATCATTATCCAAATAAATTAGCAAGTTATTTTAACAAAGATATTTTCGTTTATGCTAATGTGCCTTATAAAATTAAAAGTTATGAAGACATCTTAGTAAATCCAAAAGATACTATTGAGTTTGATGAAGAATTAGATGAAAGAATTCGTCTAAAAAGAACAGAACTAGGAGTAGACGGAGCATTATTAAGAGATGAAAATTTCTTTATTCATAAAGTGAATTTGGTTGAGAAATTATTAGCAACAGTATTAGCAAAAGTATCCAACTTTATTCCAGAAGCAGGAATATGGCTTAATACGCAAAGACCTGAATGGAATGATGCCAATAATGCATTAGTTGGTAATGGAGTGTCAATGGTCACCTTATATTATTTAAGACGTTTCTTAAACTTTTTTGAAGATGTTGTTGTAAAAATGCCTGAAGGCGATTGTGAGATTTCAATTGAACTTGCAACTTTCTTTAAAGAAGTATTGACAACTTTTAATGTGAATAAACATATTCTTGCGGGTTCATTCTCTGATAAAGACAGAAAAACAGTAGTAGATGGTTTAGGAACTGCTGGAAGTACCTATAGAAATTTTATTTATAAAAACGGATTTACAAGTGATAAAGGAATTATATCTAAGAAAGATTTATTAGAATTTTTCGAAGTTTCTAAGGCGTATTTAGAGCATACTATTAATGCAAATAAACGAGAAGATAAATTATTTCATTCCTATAACTTAATGACTGTTGAAAACGATTCTGAAATATCAGTTTCCTATTTACCAGAAATGCTGGAAGGTCAAGTTGCCGTTTTAAGTTCAGGTTATATTTCTGGAGAAGCATCATTGGAATTATTGGATGCATTAAGAAATAGTAGTCTTTTTAGACCCGATCAATACAGTTATATTTTATATCCAAATAAAGAACTATCTCGATTTGTCGATAAAAACAATATACCATCTGATGCTGTCGATAAATCTAAATTATTACAGCAACTTTTAAAAGATGGAAACACACAGATTATCCAAAAAGATACTTTAGGCAATTATCATTTCAATGGGAACTTTAATAATGCAGCTAGTTTAAAGGAAGCATTGGCAATTTTACCAGAAGAAAAATATGTGTCACTTGTCAATAAAGATCGAAGTTTACTCTTGGAAGTATTTGAAGATATGTTTGACCATAAATCATTTACAGGTCGTTCAGGAACATTCTTTGGATATGAAGGTTTAGGTTCAATCTATTGGCACATGGTTTCTAAATTATTATTAAGTGTTCAAGAAACATGTTTGTTAGCAGTTCAAAATAATGAAAGTGAAGTTACAATTGGGAAGTTACTAGATCATTACTATGAAATAAATGAAGGGATAGGAGTGCATAAATCACCGGAATTGTATGGTGCGTTCCCAACGGATCCTTATTCCCATACTCCTGGAGGAAAAGGGGCGCAACAACCAGGAATGACAGGTCAGGTAAAAGAAGATATATTAAGTAGATTTGGAGAGTTAGGTATTTTTGTTAAGCAAGGTTTGTTGCAATTCAATCCAAGATTATTAAGAGGAGAAGAATTTATTGAAACAACAAGAACATTTAGATATACTGCATTGAGTAAAGAAGTAAAAGCAATTGAATTGGAAAAAGGTTCAATATGCTTTACCTATTGTCAAATTCCAATTATATATAATCTTTCTGATCATAATGGGATTCGTGTACTTCTGGTCAACGGAAATACAATTGAATTAGACAGTTTACATATCGATTTAGAAACTAGTAAAAAGGTTTTTGAAAGAACAGGCGAAATTGATCAAATAATAGTTTCATTAAAAAAATAAATTTTGAGTATGATAAAATATGTGAAAATAATTGTTTGCTTTTTTTTAGTATTACTTGCCTTTTCATGTAATCGTACTATTAAAAAAGAAATTCATAATACAGTGAATGAACAATTAGATTTAAGTGCAAAAGATATTTTGGGTAACCCAGAATATTTAGCAATGTCCTATGGAGGTTATAGGCATAATGATCATAATATTGAGCCAACTTTAGCAGAG
>CAJXUO010000184.1 GCA_913061425.1 uncultured Lutibacter sp. | reverse complement strand
CAAACAAAAGGTATGTGATGAAATATACCACTGTAAATGGTGTAACAGGATTTGATGGAGAGACCAAAAAAGCAGATGTAACTGTTATCAAAAGTATTACCTAATGGATACTCTAGACATCACAATTAAAATAACAGATAGAGCAGGAGTTTTACATGAAGTACAAGCACCTACTGATATGGCCATGAATCTTATGGAGGTTGTTAGGTCATATGAATTGGCTCCAGAAGGTACAATAGGTATTTGTGGAGGTATGGCTATGTGCGCCTCTTGTCAATGTTATGTAATCTCTGATCATGAATTACCAGAAATGAATGATGATGAAGATATGATGCTAGCTGAAGCCTTTTATGTTGAAGACAATAGTCGTCTAGGTTGTCAAATTTCAATAACCCCAGAATTAGAAGGGCTTGAGGTTGTATTGGCGCCCGAAAGTGAGGTCGAATAATTGACGAGTGTAAGGGAATTACTTTTTTTAATACTATTATAAAGAAAAGTGATTATCAGCTTTAAAATTAGACAGATATTTGATTACTTTTGTAGCGTAAAAAAACTAATAATTAAAAAATAAATTATGGCGTTAGAAATAACAGATGCTTCATTTGAAGAGGTAGTATTAAAGTCAGACAAACCTGTATTGGTGGATTTTTGGGCTGCTTGGTGTGGACCTTGTAGAATGGTTGGACCCGTAATTGAGGAAATCAGTAAAGATTACGAAGGTAGAGCTGTTGTTGGTAAAGTAGATGTTGATGCAAATCAAGAGTTTGCTGCCAAATACGGTGTAAGAAATATCCCTACAGTATTGTTGTTTAAAAACGGAGAAGTGATCGATAAGCAGGTTGGTGTAGCTCCAAAAACCACGTATACTCAAAAAATTGATGCAGCACTTTAATGGTGTAGGTTTCAAAGACATTTTAAGCTCAACGAAAGTTGGGCTTTTTTTATGCTTAATTTTTTAAATCAAAACTATATAAAAAGTATATTTACCATAATTACTTTATTTAATGACTGATAATACGCGTACATATATTTCTGAAATAAAAAACATTGAGCTTCTTGCAAAACAAGTTGTAGAGGGTTTTGTTACAGGAATGCATCAAAGTCCTTTTCATGGTTTTTCTGTTGAATTTGCTGAGCATAAACTATATAATAAAGGAGAAAGTACACGTCATATCGATTGGAAACTATTTGCAAAGACAGATAAGTTGTATGTAAAGAGATATGAAGAAGAAACTAATTTGAGATGTCATATTATTATTGATAATTCTGCTTCAATGCATTACCCCAAAATTGCTAAACCTTCCATCTCAAACCTAAATAAAATATGTTTTTCTTCCATTGCTTCCGCTGTCTTAATGGAGGTTCTGAAACGTCAGCGTGATGCAGTAGGCTTGAGTATATATTCTAAATCTATTGAGTTCTATGCTCCAGAAAAAGGAAATGATGCGCACAGAAGACTGTTGTTAAAAAAGTTAGATGATTTATTGAGTGCATCACCTCAAAAAAATACAGAAACCTATACTGTTTTACATCAAATAGCAGAAAAATTACATCGAAGATCTTTAATTTTCTTGTTTACAGATATGCTTCAAGTTGAAAAAAATGAAGAAGAACTATTCGAGGCTTTAAGGCATTTAAAATACAACAAACACGAAGTTGTGCTGTTTCATACCTATGATGGGAAGCTAGAGTTGGACTTTAATTTTGACAATAGCCCTAAAAAGTTTGTGGATGTTGAAACAGGAGCGGAAATAAATCTTTATGCCGATTCAATTAAAGAAGGATATCAAACAGAAATGAAAACGTACTTTAAAAAATTGAAAACTAAATGTATACAATATAAAATTGAGTATGTTCCGGTAGATATCAATGAAGGTTTTCAGCAAGTTTTAACGTCATATTTAATTAATAGAAATAGTTTTAAATAAATAGTGCAGAAAATGTTTTGTAGATAGAAAAAACGAAGTTATATTTGCACCCGCTAATAGCAACGGTCTGGTAGTTCAGCTGGTTAGAATACCTGCCTGTCACGCAGGGGGTCGCGGGTTCGAGTCCCGTCCAGACCGCAAATTTAGAAGATAAACCCTTAAAGTTCAATACTTTAAGGGTTTTGTTTTGTTAAAAGGGGACAACCAAGGGGACAAAAGAATATAATTTCTTAAGAAAATACATCGGTTTAGGTTCTCTTCAGACTTAAAAATTACAACATAAGTTATTGATATTAAATACTTTAACTTTTTTGTTTTATTATAAGGGGACAAAATAATATAATTTACTACCTTTACACTTATGGGTAGTTTGTTTCTTACACAAAAAATAGAGAAAAAAGAGGATAAAGTTTCCCCTCATTTCACGTACTTCAACAATCATAAAAAAACCAAGATTTTTACAGGTATAAATTGTAGGGTAACTGATTGGGATTCAAACAAAAAGAAGGTTAAAAGAAGTGATAAAGATTATAGGTTAAAGAACCTTCAAATTGATACTTTAAGAACCAAATTAGAAACCCTTGTAAATCGTTATAAAAATAATGATGTATTACTCTCAACCGAACAACTAAAACTTGAGTTAAAAAAGAGAGAGAAGGTGAAACAAACTGCAAGTATTTCATCTTTACCAGTATTTAATTTGATTAAAGAGTGGTTAGAAAATTATATGAATAATGAACTAATCAAACAAGAAACGAGAAATAGTACGAAATCAAAAACCAATGATGTATTGAACTTCATTAAAGAAAGAGAAAAGATAAATGATACTCTTTTGATAGATGATTTGGATGAAGAATTTTCAAGAGATTTTATGGTATGGTTGTTTGATAAAGATTTAGCACCAAGTTCAGTTGAAAAAAGATTTGGTGTTCTTAATCAGTTTTGTGGATGGTATAGTAAGGTTTCAAAGGAATACCATAAGGTTGAAAAACCAAAAGAATTACAAAAATCTGTCTCAATAGGGAAGGGTGAGGATAAACCATTCTTAAAAAATGATGAACTCCAAAAAATATACAACTTCACAGATTTTAATTTCCTTACTCCCAAAATTAAGAATGGGAAAACTGAATGGATTGAAAGTGAAGATTACCACAAGTACCTAAAACTAAAAGGGGATACAAGGACAAAGGATAATAAAGATAGTATTGTAGAATACATACACGATAAAACTAAATACGGATTACAAACTTATACCTCTTACGAGGTTTATAAAGATTTATTTGTTTTTCTATGTAGTGTTGGATGCAGATATAGTGATGGAATAGTGATGAAACTTGAGAATTTCTATCACGGAGAAAGAAGTTCAAATTCAACTATTAAAGATGGTGTTGAGGGTTTTTTCAAGTATTATCAAAAGAAAACAAAAACAGAGGCTATCCCAAGAGTTAATGAAGTTAGTTTTGAGATATATAAGAAGTATAGTAGAGGTAAAAAAAAGGGAGATTATCTTTTTCCTTTAACTACAAACGGAAACTTCATTAGTGATATAAAGTTTAACAAACACATCAAAAAAATATGTAAGATAATTGGTTTGAATAGGCAGTTTGTGGTAAGAACAATTGGTTCATCAGGTAAGGAATTAACAAGAGAAGGGAAAAAGCTTTATGAAGTGATGAAATCACACGTAGGTAGAAGAACTTATATCTATAATATGGTTATGGATGGGAATTTCACCAACAACGAGTTAATGACTATGACAGGGCATAAAAAAACTGAAGTTTTCCAATCTTACTTTAAGTTAAAAGAAGAGATACATAAAAAACCAAACACTCCATTCTTAAAACTTCATAAAACGATTATAAAGGATGATGAAGAGGTAGAAAAATTAAATGTAGATGGTTTTACTATTCCAAAGAAAACTCTAAAACAAAAATTAGAGGAATTGGATGCAGTTAAAGATATGATTACTAAAAAAGAATATGATGAAATGAGAAGTGATTTACTTAAAAATCCTTTCTAACTCATCAATCCAGTATATTCAAATGAAGATACAACAGGTTGTTGTTTTAATCCTTCCACGAAATCCTCACCTTGTTTCTTTTCCATCTTATGAATACCGATTACCTTTCTTGGTTCTGTCGCATCTGTTAAAAATAATCATAAAGTTTTAAACTAATTTATTTTTT
>CAJXUO010000183.1 GCA_913061425.1 uncultured Lutibacter sp. | reverse complement strand
ACACTTAAAGATTCCTTAAAATAAAGTAATTCTTTTAAGTTACTTAACTTTCCATTTCCTAAGACCATTCCCATAACAACTACTGCCAATAAACCAGATTCGTGAGCAAATATTTCAGATTCTACAAAGACTAATAGAACGGTAGAAAGAGAAACTACATTTAACAAGTAATGAGGTATTAACTTTTTATTAATTGCATATGCGAGTGCATGTGCAAATGTGAAACCAAAACTGGTACCAAATAATAATATTTTCCCAAATTCCATCAATGCAGTTTTAGTAAATCCACCTCCACCTCCAACACTTATAAACTCAAAAACTAGAACGGCAACCAAAGCTCCAATCGGATCAATTAATATTCCTTCCCATTTTAAAACTGTAGATACATCTTTTTTAAGAGGAATATTCCTTAAAATCGGTGTTATTACTGTAGGTCCAGTAACAATTATTAGACCTGAAAAAAGAAATGAAAGTTCCCAACTTAAATTAAAAATAAAGTGAACTATAAAACCTGCTCCGAAAAAAGTAACTGCTGAGCCCAAAGTAATTAACTTAGTAATTACTGGACCTACATTTTTAATTTCATTTCTTTTTAAAGTCAATCCTCCTTCAAAAAGAATAATACTAATCGCAAGTGATACAAAATAATACAACCCATCGCCAGGGAATAACCCCTTTTCTCCATTCCATATTGGTTCAATCCATTTTGAACCATCTTCACTTAAATATTCTGCAGCAATAGGCCCTACTAATAACCCAATTAATATTAATGGCAATATTGCTGGTATTTTAAGCTTCCATGCAACCCATTGAGCTAATATTCCTAAAATAATAATACCGGCTAATTCTAACATAATTTCATGTTCTTATAAGTTAGTAAATTTAAGAATGTTTATGAATCTTAAAAAATTAAAACAATTATTTTTCTTTCTTTTTAAGTTTGCTATCTTGTACCAACAATAAATTTCACAAATATTTTTCATCAATTTAAAAATATACTCAATGGTATTGCCTTTCTCCAAGTTTAAAACCAAACTTACATGAAGGTTTTAGATTAGTAAACATACTTGATTCTAAACTGATTGGAGTTAATGTTAGTTATAGAATTTAAGAAAAAAAGTCTTATAAATGTGAAAGAAACTAGGTCTCTTGATGATTTTTGAGTGAGGTTATAAAAAATAACTTGTAAATAGTAATTAATGTTTAGTAAAGAAGAATCTGCCAAAATCAGAAAAGAGTTCTGGACGAGTTTTGGAAAATCATTTCCAAGAAAATGGTTGTTGTACAATACTAAGGTCAAAGGCTTCAGTTTTAAATTTGTAGCAGACAGAAAAAAGGCAATGATTGCATTGGATCTTGAACATACTGATGAAATTGCTAATGAACTACTCTATGACCAACTCCTATCTCTAAAGACTATTTTAACAACTGAATACCTTCCTGAAGTAATTTATGATGCTACTTATGAATTGGAATCTGGTAAAATTATTCATAGAATTTATGTGTCTCACGAAATCAAATTCAGTATTCACAATAAAAATACCTGGAGAGATTGTTATGAGTTTTTCGTAAAAGAAATGACTCAATTCGAACTGTTTTTTAATGAATATGAAGATCTCATTAAACAGGCTATATAAAAAAACTGCTCACAAAATAAGTAAGCAGTTCTTTATTAATTCAAATAATGGCATTGTACCTATTTAATAAATATAATGCTGAATGGGTAACTTGGTTCTTGGTTATTACTTGCTTTGATAGCGTTCATAATTGGAAAAATAAAATACAATATTCCTATGACAAAAAAGCCTAACAATCCTAATCCGAAGAATAAAATTAATGGAATACAAATAAGTATATATAAAAACATTGAAATTCTGAAGTTCAATATAGATTTTCCATGCGCATCCATATCGTAAACTTCATCTCTTTTGGTAATCCATATAATTAATGGAACAATAAAGCCTCCAATTACTGTAACAAAATCTAATAATTGACTCAAATGCGTTAATACAAGTAATTGTTTATTTGTTTTCATAATAATATATTGTTAGTACTGTATACATATAAGACGCGCATTTAATGGTTTTGTTACTTAAATCGGTGTTGAAAATTAAAATAAGGTGCTTATATTTGCACTTAAACTCATTAAATTGACTGATTCAATTAAACATCCCGAAGAAACTATAATTGCACTTGCAACTCCTGCAGGAATAGGTGCTATTGCAGTCATTAGACTTTCAGGAGAGAATGCAATTACAATTGTTGCCAATCACTTTAAATCTAAGTTTGGCAATAAGAACCTCGTAAATGTAAAGTCACATACAATTCACTTAGGTTCTATTATGGATGGAAATCGTGTGATTGATGAAGGTTTGGTTTCTATATTTAAAAACCCTCAATCCTACACTGGAGAAAATGTGGTTGAAATCAATTGTCACGGTTCTGTGTATATCCAACAAGAAATTATTCAATTATTCTTACGAAATGGTTGTCGAATGGCTGATAATGGTGAGTTTACGATGCGCTCATTTCTAAACGGAAAGATGGATTTATCACAAGCAGAAGCCGTTGCTGATGTTATTTCATCAAATTCTGCTGCATCACATCAAATGGCAATTCAGCAAATGCGTGGAGGAATTACCAACGAATTGAAAGAACTGAGAATGCAATTATTGGATTTTGCAGCTTTGATAGAGTTGGAATTGGATTTTTCAGGAGAAGATGTAGAATTTGCTGATAGAACTAAGTTTAAAGAATTGGTTGTTCAAATTACAGTTGTCTTAAAAAGACTGATTGATTCTTTTGCTTTTGGAAATGCAATGAAAAATGGAATTCCTGTTGCAATTATTGGCGAACCGAATGTTGGGAAATCTACACTATTAAATACACTACTTAACGAAGAAAAAGCCATTGTATCTGAAATAGCAGGTACAACAAGAGATGCTATTGAAGATGAGATGATTATTGAAGGTGTAGCATTTAGATTCATAGATACTGCAGGTATTAGAGAAACGACTGATATTATAGAAAGTATTGGTATTAAAAAAGCCTACGAAAAAGCTGAAAATGCACAATTGATTATTTTCTTAATTGATGCTTCTAAATTCGCACTATCAAATGAGGAGTTTTTACAAGAGATAGACACGATTCAAAATCGTTTTCCAAAAAAACGCTTATTGGTCATTGCCAATAAAGTTGATAAATTATCAAAAAATGAAGTCAACACTTTAAATTCTTCTATTTCCAATCTTATTTTGCTTTCTGCCAAAGAGAAATCTGGAATAGATAGTTTAAAGACTGAATTGACGTCATTGGTAAATACTGGAGCGTTAAGTAACAATGAGACTATTGTCACCAATTCACGTCATTTTGAAGCCTTAAACAATGCGCTTGAAGCAATTATATCTGTTCAAGAAGGAATTGATTTAGAAATATCTACAGATTTATTTTCTATTGATATTCGTGAGTGCTTGCGATATCTTGGAAATATTACTGGTGAATATGATGTTGACAAAGATATTCTAGGCCATATCTTTTCTAATTTCTGTATTGGAAAATAGAGTTATTTAAGCTCCCTTTTTATTTAAAGTCAGAAGTACTCTTTAACTCTAACATTTTTGGAGTGACAACAGTTCTAAAGCCCATATGAACTGGAATCAGGACTTACACCCATTCTTGCTGAAATTCTAAAGTTTGCACAATAAGAAACATGTTTTGCTTCTCCGCTAGTAATTAATCGGTTTGCTTGAATTACTCCTTGTAACCAACCAGGACAGCCAAATAAAATATCATACGCAATACATTGATGATTTGTAATTTCTAATTCATTTTTATCAATACCTGAATTTTCTAGTGCCTTTTTACTGGCATCAAAAAGAATATCTACAGATTCTTCTTCTTTACCAATAAAACGTCTTTCTTTAATACCAGAAATTTCTTCTAATTTTTTAATAACTTCGGTTCCTGACTTTGGATTTTGCATACCGTCTTTAGTATAAAAAACATTTTTTGAAAAATAGTCGTTTTTTATAATCTGACGTGGCATTGCACTTCCTGTTCCTATAATTACACCTCCCAAGTTATCGCGTAAACTCTTTAAAATCTTTAGATGGATCGTAATCGTTATTTGTT
>CAJXUO010000182.1 GCA_913061425.1 uncultured Lutibacter sp. | reverse complement strand
GAACTCCCGTGAGAGATGACCTATTGAATTTAGAAAGTTTTAAAAGTGATAATCCATTTAAATTAAATACATCGAAGAAAACACTACTTGTTTTAGGTGGAAGTTTAGGTGCTAGAAAAATAAATGAATTAATTGAATCTCAGTTGGATTGGTTTGTGAAGAATGATATACAATTGATCTGGCAAACAGGAAAGTTGTATTACAATGACTATAAAAAACATGAGGAATTAGAAGGTATACAAATACATTCATTTTTAAACAATATGAATGAAGCGTATACTTCTGCAGATTTTATAATTAGTAGAGCAGGAGCAAGTTCAATTTCTGAATTATGTATCGTTGGGAAACCAACAATTTTTATTCCATCACCTAATGTTGCAGAAAATCATCAAGTAAGAAATGCTGAATCTATTGTCGGGAATCATGGTGCAATAATGATAGAAGAAAATAATTTGAGTGATTTTCGAAATCAATTTGAAGAATTATTGGGTAATGATAAAAAACAAAAGGTATTGAGTGCCAACATAAAAAAATTAGCGTTACCAAATGCAACAAAAGAAATTGTTGATGAAATATTGAAATTAGTAGAATAAATGAATTTAGATAAAATACATACTATTTATTTTGTCGGTATTGGAGGTATCGGAATGAGTGCTTTAGCTAGATATTTTGCTGTAAATGGCAAGAAAGTTGCTGGTTTTGATTTGGTTCAGACTGATATCACAAATTCTTTATCTCAACTAGGGGTTGATATTCATTATCAAGATTCAATAGATTTAATACCAAATAACTTTAAAGATTCACAAAAAACATTAGTTGTTTATACACCTGCAATTCCAAAAGAACATTCAGAATTACACTATTTTAATCAACATAATTTTAAAGTTTTAAAACGCTCAGAAGTCTTAGGTGAAATAACCAAAAATTCTTTTTGTTTAGCGGTTGCTGGTACACATGGAAAAACAACAACATCAACAATTTTAGGCCACATTTTAAAAGAAGCGCAAGTCAATGCAACTTCTTTTTTAGGTGGAATCTCAGAAAATTACAAATCAAATTTAATTCTCGGTGGAGATAAAATATCAGTTGTAGAGGCAGATGAGTTTGATCGATCATTTTTAAAACTCTCTCCTAATATCGCTTGTATTACCTCAATGGATGCTGATCATTTAGATATTTATGGCAAAGCGGATGCTCTAGAATATTCATTTAAAGAGTTTGCAGATAAAGTTTCGGATAAGTTAATAGTGCGTAAAGGATTGCCACTTGATGGACTTACCTATTCGGTTGATGAAAAGGCCGATTACTATGCCGATAATATTAAAATAATTAATGGAGTTTACATTTTTGATGTGAAAACTCCTACAGAAATAATAACAAACGTGGAGTTTAATCTCCCTGGAAAACACAATGTGCTAAATGCTGTAGCTGCTTTGGCAATGGCTAATAATTTTGGAGTTTCACTTCAAGTCATTGCTAAAGCACTACTTTCTTTTAAAGGTGTACAAAGACGTTTTTCTTATAAAATTAAAACAAATAATTTAGTTTTAATAGATGACTATGCACATCATCCTACTGAAATAAAAGCAGTTGCAGACTCGATAAAGGAAATGTATCCAACTCAGAAGACTTTAGCGGTATTTCAGCCGCATTTATTTAGTAGAACAAAAGATTTTGCTGATGATTTTGCAGAAAGTTTGAATTTGTTTGATGAGATTATTTTGCTGGATATTTATCCTGCACGTGAAAAACCTATTGAAGGAATTACATCTCAATGGCTTTTAGATAAAATAAGTAATACAAATAAGAAGTTATCATCAAGAGAAGATTTATTAAGAGAGATGAAAAATTCAACAACAACAATTAAAGTGATGATAGGTGCAGGTGATATTGGACAAATGGTAAATGAAATCCAAAAAGGTTTGCTGGATGAAAATTAATTGGAACTACATAAAAGGATTTTTTTTAGTGCTAAGTGTTCTATTTCTTTTTGGGTTTTCTAACTATAGAAATTCTCAAAAAAAGATCACAAATATCAATATTGAATTTGAGGAAGGTGAAAATCTTTTCATGAATTATGAAATGGTTAATAAGTTGTTAATACAAAATACAAAGACAGTTAAAAATCAAGCAAAATCATTAATAGATTTGAATGAGCTGGAAAAACAAGTTTTAGCACACCCAATGGTTGAAAATGCAACAACGTATTTTACAATTGATGGGTATTTAAAAAGTAGTGTAAAACAACGGACTCCAATAGGTAGGGTGAATACTGGGTTAGAATCGTATTACATTGATAGACAGGGAAAAAAAATGCCTTTATCAAGTAATTATTCAGCAAGGGTTCCTATAGTTACAGGAGTTTCAGAAAAAGAAAGTAGTTCTGATTTATATAAGTTATTGCTTTTTATTAAACATGATTTGTTTTTAAAAAAACAACTAACAGGAATACATAAATCTGCCGAAAATGATTTTATATTAAGGACTAGAATTGGAGGTCATCAAATTATTCTTGGAAAAATAGAAGGATTAGAAGTGAAATTTAAAAATTTGAAGGCGTTTTATAATCATACCATGACAAATAAAACAATTGAAAATTATAAAACAATAAATTTAAAATACAACAATCAAGTTGTATGTACAAAAAAAGAATCATCGTAATGGAACCTAATGATATTTCTGTAGGATTGGATATTGGAACAACAAAAATTGTTGCAATGATTGGTCGTAAAAATGAATACGATAAAATTGAATTGCTCGGCATTGGTAAAGCCAAAAGCCTAGGTGTTCATAGAGGTGTTGTGAATAATATAACACAAACAATACAATCAATTCAGCAAGCTGTTGATGAAGCAGTTTCAGTTTCGGGAGTTCAAATTTCTGATGCAATTGTAGGAATTGCAGGTCAGCATATTAGAAGTTTACAACACAGTGATTATATAACAAGACCAAATTCACAGGAAGTTATTGATGAATCTGATTTAGAAAAGTTAGAAAATCAAGTTCATAAATTAGTGATGCTTCCAGGTGAAGAGATAATTCATGTTTTGCCACAAGAATTTAAAGTTGACGGTCAAGGAGAAATTAAAGAGCCAATTGGAATGTATGGAGGACGCTTGGAGGCTAATTTCCATGTAGTAGTCGGTCAGGTATCATCAATTAGAAATATAGGTAGATGTATTAAGAGTTCAGGACTAAGTCTAGGCGGAATAACATTGGAGCCTTTAGCATCTGCAGATGCAGTGTTGAGCCAAGAAGAAAAAGAAGCAGGAGTTGCATTGATAGATATAGGAGGAGGAACTACTGATTTGGCCATTTTTAAAGATGGTATAATTCGTCATACAGCAGTAATCCCATTTGGGGGTAATGTGATTACAGAAGATATAAAAGAAGGTTGCTCTATCATAGAAAAACAAGCAGAATTGTTAAAAACAAAATTTGGTTCTGCATGGCCTGGAGAAAATAAAGAAAATGAGATTGTGTCAATTCCTGGTTTAAGAGGTAGAGATCCAAAAGAAATTACTTTAAAGAATTTATCTAAAATTATTCACGCACGTGTAGTTGAAATAGTTGAGCAAGCATTTGTAGAGATTAGAAACTATGGTCATGAAGAAACTAAAAAGAAATTAATTGCAGGTATTGTACTTACTGGTGGAGGAGCACAATTAAAGCATATTAAGCAGTTGGTTGAATACATCACAGGAATGGATACAAGAATTGGGTACCCTAATGAACATTTAGCGGGAGATACTGAAGAAAGTATTTCAAGTCCTATGTATGCAACTGCAGTTGGACTCTTAATGAAAGGATTGAGAGACAAGAAGAAGGTTTATGAGATGAGTCAAAATTCTCCAATAGATCAATCTGATAAAGAGGATGAGTCAGAGCAAGAGAATCAAGAAGAAAGTAATAAAGAAGTTGTTAAAAAACCACTTTTTGAACGTTGGTCAGACAAGTTTAAAGAGTTTTTGGATAACGCAGAATAAAAATAAAATCAAACTAACTATAGCACCCGAGTAAAATTATGGAAAAATTTAATAACATTTTATTTGATATGCCTAAGAATCAATCAAATGTCATCAAGGTGATTGGTGTTGGTGGAGGTGGAAGTAACGCTGTTAATTACATGCTTATGCAAGGT
>CAJXUO010000181.1 GCA_913061425.1 uncultured Lutibacter sp. | reverse complement strand
CGTCTATTGAGAGCAAACTTGGAGTTCCACCTCCAAAATAAATAGTTTCTACTGTTTCGGATACTTCGTTTTTCCTCAAAACTAGTTCATCGGCAATTGCAGTAATCATTTCCTGTTTCCGCCCCATTGTGGTCGAAAAATGAAAATCACAATAGTAACATGCCTGTTTGCAAAATGGGATATGAATATAGATTCCTGCCAAAATTATGTAACTCTATTTTTATTTTGCTTTACAAAAGCACTCCAACCTGTATAATTTTTACCAACATCTAATTTACCCATATTGTAAAAATGACAAACAGCGGCTGCTAAACCATCTGTAGCGTCCAAATTTTTTGGCAGTGATTTCAATTTTAAAAGATTTTGTAACATTCCCGCAACCTGCTCTTTACTTGCATTTCCGTTCCCTGTAATTGCCATTTTAATTTTTTTAGGAGCATATTCTGTAATGGGCACTTGTCTAGATAAACCTGCAGCAATAGCAACACCCTGTGCTCTTCCTAACTTTAGCATGGATTGAACATTTTTACCAAAAAAAGGTGCTTCAATAGCTATTTCATCAGGATGATATGCTTCAATTAATTCGATTGTTCTATCAAAAATAAGTTTCAGTTTTACGTAATGATCATCATATTTTTTTAACATCAGCTCATTCATCAACATAAACTTCATTTGTTTATTTTCAATTTTAATTAATCCGAAACCCATAATGGTTGTTCCTGGATCGATGCCTAATATGATTTTTTCTGTAGACAATATTTTGTTTCTTTGTTGTAAATGTACAACAACATAAACCCAAAATACAAGACGTTTTTACTTTTTTTAATTGGTTATTTGAAATTTGGAAATGGAAAATACTGGCATCTTATATTAACCAAACAACATTTTACGAAGCGCAATAACAACATATCTAGTGGAGATGATGTGTTTTTATTAGAAAAAATGATATCTAAATTTTCAAATCAAGTTCATTTTTTAAAATCAAAAAACGCTATAGTTATTACAAAGCCACAATCGACTTTAAAGAACTTGTATCTCAGTGAATACGCTAGGCTTCAAAAGGAAAATTGTATAAAAATTGGTTTGGAAAATATGTCGGAATTTCAATCTTTCTAACCAACTTTACATTAATCCTATTGCTCCTTTTAAGTTTGTTAAACTTATTTCATTGGGAAAATATTTTATTCTTCTATGCAATAATAAATGATACCCTAAAAAATATGGAATGGGTTGCAACTTGGGATTACGCGTGACCTTAATTTGGGTATATGTAGAAATCTTACGTCTAATGAAAAAATTAACCCTCTGTCTTTGAAGTTATTACATTATCACTATTTTTGTTTCACTAAACGAACCCATATTAAATGAAAGTTCATACAACCTACAAAATCTGCCCTAAAGCGATAAATGATTTTATCAATGACAACTATAATTTAAATACTATTAATTTTGGAAATATAAAGAATAGTTTAATCGCTATACTTCAAAAATTAAATATTGATAGTGTTTTAGAGTGCAATTGGGATGTATCACCTTTATATTTTTTTGACAAAATAGGGATTAGCAAAAGTCAAAACAAGCCAACAGACTTTAATGAATATTCTAATTTCAAATTTACATTTAATGCACACGACGGAATTTCTAATGACGACTTTGAAAAAGCCATATCAATTTTAGAGTCTTATTTCGTTAACAAATACCAAAAAAGATTAGACATAGAAAGACAAGAACTAAAAAGTAAATTAAAACTACAAAAAAAGGAATGATATATTAATGTATACTTTGTCAGCAATAGTATTTATAATTTTGACTTCCATTATACTCTACATAAACTACAAATCTTAAAACATCACCACTTAACAAACGGTATATTTTTAGAAATGAACGGTACATAAAATAAACACTTATTTATCAGGAAATATCTTTATCTTTAAGTTAGGTCAACCTCACATTATGGCTAGACTTTTATTTTATAGAACGAAAGAGAAACCATGTTCCAGATATACGTAAAGACCTTAAAGATAATAAAAAAGACAGCAATGAATTAAAACACACTCTTCAATAAATCTCCAGCATTCAACCAAAAATAAAGAATTCCCAACAGCACAACTAACATTAAAATTAATTTGCTATTAGTAGGTTTTTTTCTTTGTTTTATTCTATTGAATTTCATTTTTATATAAAACTATTATTATATTTTTTTAGCTCTAAGCATTTCTCTTTTTCCTGGAGGCCCCTCTAATCTTTCAACAACAAATCCTACTGTAATCATTGCCCTTCTAACACTTCCTTTAGCCGAATATGTAACTAACACTCCACCAAAGCGTAATGAATCATACATTTTTTTAAAAATTGATTCTGTCCATAGTTCAGGCTGAAGACGAGCACCAAACGCATCAAAATAAATTAAATCATACCTGTTTTCATCTTCAATATCATCAAAAAATTGCTTCCTCTTGGTTAATTGAAAATCGTCAGACACCTTATACTGATTTTCCCAATCTATCGAATGAATTTTATTAAAAACCTCTTTGCAATTTTCAAAATCTAATTCTGAGGAATAGTTTAATTTTTCAAGTTCTTCTTGAAGGATTGGGTATGCTTCCACACCTACATAATTAACATTCAAAATCCTTTTTTGAGCTTCAAAAGATGTAATCAAAGCATTTAAACCAGTCCCAAATCCAATTTCTAAAATTGAAATATTTCTGTTTTCAAAAAGCGACAAACCACTTTTAATAAACACATGATATGCCTCTTGTATTGCGCCATGTTTAGAATGATACTGTTCATCCCATTCAGGTATATAAATGGTTGTAGAACCGTCGGCTGTGATAATAATTTCTCTTTTCAACTATTATTTTATTTAATTCACATCACAAAGTTACATATTATTATCAGTAAATAAAAAATGAGAGTTTAAAAATTACTCAATACAATTCATTAACTTTGCAAAAAATTAAATGCATTGCAGATTATGAGCATAAGTACAAAAAACATCGCCATTGAAAAAATAACTAATTCAAGAATTGGAGAAGTTGATTTCAATAATTTAACTTTTGGCCAATTTTTTACTGACCATATGTATGAATGTGACTTTAAAAATGGTGAATGGCAAACTCCTGTAATTAAACCTTACGGACCTATTCCAATGTATCCTTCGGCTAAAGTTTTTCATTACGGACAAGCAGTATTTGAAGGTATGAAAGCATACAAAGCAGATGATGATAGTATTTGGATGTTTAGACCCGATGAAAATCAGAAGAGAATTAATATTTCTTCTAAGCGTTTACAAATGCCAGATTTTCCAGAAGATTTATTTTTTGATGGACTTGAAACTCTTCTTAAACTAGATAGAGAATGGATAAAAAAGGGCGATGGAAATTCAATGTACATTAGACCTTTTGTAATAGCTACTGAAAATGGTGTTTCTGCATCACCTTCAAATGAGTATAAATTCATGTTTTTATTATCTCCTGCACAATCCTATTTTAAGAGTGGATCTAAAGGTGTAAAAGTTTTGTTTGCTAATGAATATAGCCGTTCTGCAAATGGCGGAGTTGGTTTTGCAAAAGCAGCTGGAAATTATGCTGGACAATTCTACCCAACACATTTAGCACAAGAGAAAGGCTACCAACAAGTAGTTTGGACAGACGCAAATAATCATGAAAATTTGGAAGAAGCAGGAGTTATGAATGTGTTTTTTAGAATTAATGATACACTAATTACTGCGCCAACTTCAGATAGAATTTTAGACGGAGTTACGCGTAAAAGTATTATTGAAGTTGCTAAAGATGAAGGTATACATGTTGATATTAGAAAAATAACTGTTCATGAAGTTGAAGCAGCAGCAAAAAACAACACCCTAAAGGAAATGTTTGGTACTGGAACTGCAGCTGTAATAAGTCCAATTATTGGGTTTGGATACAATAATAAAGATTATGACTTGCCAAAGCAAGAAAATAGTTATGCTGACTTACTTCGAAAAAGAATTACCGATATACAAACAAATAAAGCCGAAGATAAATTTGGCTGGAGATATAAAGTAAAAGAATAAATAAAAAAAGCGCCAATTGGCGCTTTTTTTATTTCTCTAATATCTCTTTAATATCTGTCTCTTATACACATCTCCGAGCCCACGAGACCTCTCTACA
>CAJXUO010000180.1 GCA_913061425.1 uncultured Lutibacter sp. | reverse complement strand
TCTTTTTTCTTAATAAGTTGCCATTAGAAGTTTCTAAAACAGTAAAATATAAAGATGTTTTTAACTCAGAAATATCTATTTTATTTTCTGTTGTAGATATATTTTTTACAAGTCTTCCCATGGTGTCAAAAATAGAAAGAGTAAATTTTTCATTTGGATCAAGACCATTTATATATAATTTACCTATTGATGTGTGTAAATTTAATGATGATGTACTTAAAAAATCTTCCGTACTTAAGGTTGCTGCATATCTATATTCAGATAATTGTTTCCAGTAAATATTTGCATTTGAAACTGTATTCCAATCATCATTGAAATATATAGAGTATCCTGTAATATTGGTGTTATTTAACGTTACAAAAAATGTCTCTGCACCATCGTTCATAGAAACAGTCATTGTTGTTGCTGAATCTAAAGTAAACGTAAATTTAAAATCTGCATAAGCTGTTGAACCTCCAATTGAAGATGGATTTATAGTCCCTCCTGTAGAAACTACTTCCCATGGGTCATTTGCACCGCTATTGCCATTTAGGTTCACTTGAACTGCATAGTTACTATGTCTGTCATCCCAAGTAGATGTTAATGGACTTGAAAGTAATGCAAGACCAATTTGCCCATATGAAGATTGTGTTGCAGATACAGTAATTGTAAAAACATCTCCAATTTCCATTGTAGAAGTTGTCCCTGTTGTCGTACCATCTTCAGTGAAATTTCTCCAAGCAACAATTTGTTTTGCACCGCCACCATTTGCCCACATACCAAATTCTGTTGCTCCGCTATCAAAAGAGCCTGCTGAATCAGAAAAAATAGCACTATAATTTGCAGCTTGCTGAGGATAATTAACTGTTGTTTGAGCATGGAGACATCCAACAGTAAAAAGGATGATAATTAATGTGTAAAAGTGTTTCATAAGATTAGTGTTTTAATAATTGTCTCGTATTTATTCCTTTTGAAGTTGTTATTCTGGCAAAGTATAATCCATTTGATAAGAAAGAAATGTCAAAAGGGTTTCCTTTAGTAAAAGTTCCTGTATAAGATTTTACATTTCTTCCAGCCATGTCAAAAATTTCAACTTTCTTAACATTTTTATTAATAGAAAAACTATTTTTTGCTGGATTTGGGAATAAGGCTAAATCTGCATCAACAGTTTGCTCACCAACATTGAGAGTTGTATAGCCTTTGTTTCCATAAATTTTAAATTGACCTGCTGCAATGTTAATTGGATCTGTTGTACTTGTAACATTAATTGAACTACTACCAGAATCATCCATTAAATCAAACCATATTCCTGTATACGGAAAGTCTGGTGTTATATTTTGACTATTTACGTCAAAATTAGCTAGAATAACAACATTTTTCAGTTCAGTTGTTGGTAAAGCATCGTCCCAAATGTAAATTTTTGGTGTTAAATTTCCTGATGTAATTGAGTAATCTCCTTCAAAAACATCTTCATTTATTTTTAGCGAATTTAGTCGTGCCCAATCATTATATACTTGACTTCTATTAGGATCGGTCAACCAATTGTTAGCCCATTGTGGCTGTGGTTTGGTGTCGAGTTTACAATCACCATCAGTTCCACTTTCATCATTAACAGTACCATTATTACATGTGTAAATTGAGTTTTCCATCCCTAATTCGGCGAAGTGCCAAATCATTTTAGGTCCAGGAATTGTTAATGAAACAGCACCTAAAGTAGACATGCGCTGTAATGCAGTATTTAGATTGGTAACATCATAACCTCCACTGCTATTTCCAAATTGAATATTTTTATACATTAGGCGTTCTTCATCATGGCTTTCAGCATAACCAACTAAACGTTTTCCAGTAAAACCACGACTGGTATGTCCCATTCCACTAATATCATTACTTGAGTTAAAACCCATTGTTAGTTGGTTATATTCGTTTGTCATTTTTCCCCAAAGCATGATTCCTTTTCCTTCACCTAATCTATAATTAGACCATTCAATCTCTTCGTTTTCCGATCCTGCTGCACTTCCCAGATGCTCAAAAATGACATAATGATCTTCGTCTAAAGACCAAGAATAATCAGCATATTGTTTTAAAATAGCGACTCTATCTGCTTGATATTGTTCTGTACAAGCAGCGCCACTAGCACAGTTTTGAGTGAATCCTTTGGTTAAGTCCCAACGGAAACCATCAATTTTAAATTCTTCAATCCAATGTTTTATAACTCTTTCTGTGTATTGTTGAGTTCTTGAACTTTGATGATTAAAATCTGATCCAACACTGTAACTATGAGTTGCAGTTTGATTAAAATATGGGTTTTCTGAACTTGGGTCTCCCCAACCATCACCGTCAGGGTCATTCATCCACATTCTATTCATTGGGTTTCTTCCGAAAGCATGATTTAAGGCGACATCAAGAATTATAGCAATTCCATTTTGATGACACACATCAACAAACTCTTTGAATTTATCTTGAGTTCCATAAAATTTATCTAAAGCCAAATGAAATGAAGTATTATATCCCCAACTTTCATTTCCTTCAAATTCCATTATAGGCATTAACTCAATAGCATTAATATTTAAGTTTTTGAAATAGTCTATTTTGTCAATTAAATCTTGAAAATTTCTATCAGCATCAAAATCTCTAATTAATACTTCATAAATTATTAAATCTTCTTTTTTTGGTTTTGTGAAGTTTACAACTTGCCAGTTGTATGCTGTTTGTCCAGTTTGCAATACGGTAACTTCACGTTCTTGTCCCGCAGGATATGTTGGTAAATTAGGGTATGTTGCTGCTGGTATATATGGATCATCAAAAGGAGACAATACTAATGTAGAGTATGGATCTGCTGTTTTTACTAATGCTGGTGAGTTTGTTACTGGGGTTTTATCTACAACCCAATATTGGTATGTTTCTATTTGCCCATCAGTAAGTCCTTCTAGAGTAATCCAATACTTATTGTTTCTTGTTGGGTCTGTTTTCATGAAACTTGAACCATCTGGTTGCCAGTTGTTAAAACTTCCTGCGACATACACAAAATCTTTGCCATTAGCATCTAATACAAGAGTTACTTTTGTGTTGTCTCCAGCATAATAATTAATTCCATTCAGATAATCTATAGACATAACATCATAAACAGTTCCAGGATCAATCAAAACGTTAAATCCTTTTGTAATAGTTGTGCTATTTAAAGTTATTTCTAACTTGTAATTTTGATTTGAAGTTATACTTGTATGCGTGTAAGAATAAGAGTTAATGTTAGTTTGAGTGTTTATAGTTGTTTCATTTTCTTTTAAAACATATGTTGCATTTCCTCCAATATTAGTTGCATTGATGCTTAAATTATTTCCTGAACTCAAAATAGTTGTTGAGTTTACTTCCGGTGTTATTAGTGTTACCTGAAAAGCACCTACGTCAAAAAAGAAATCGATGTTTCCATTGTCTTTTAATTCTTGAGAGCCATCTTCATTTCTGAAAACCATTCCCATTTTTGTAATTGTTGAAGCCTGACCAGTAGTAAGACTATAATAAGTTTCTGGAGTAAGTGTTATGCTCCAAAGGCCTCCACCATTGTCTGTCATTTCACCAACACCATCATCTTGTCCCCAATTTCCAACAACGTATGTCCAAGGATCTGATTCTGGTCCAACACCGGAATGAATATATACCTTATTTGGATTACTCATAGTATTTGTATCTGTTGCAGTACTATTTACATCAACTGTAATGGTAATTGATTCATTTACTTCAAATGGATTTGGAGTAATAGTTACTTGACTACTAACTATAAATGTTGATGAAATAAATAAGAAGAGTAATAATTTTTTCATTTAAAATTTTCTTAAATACAGGAATTGTTTTTGACAATCCCTGTATTTTTTATGAAATTAATTAAGTGTTACAGAGTAAGTATATGCTCTTGGCGTACTCAAATCTAGGACAACTGTATAATTTCCAGCAGTAGAAATTATCATGTTATCTCCGCCAATTTCTAATGAACCATCAGCTCCAGTATCTCCATAGTTCCATGACCAATCATCATTGGCCCTAAATTTTATTTGTCCGACTACCAAATCTAATGTGATAGTCCAAGTTGCAGTAGCAGCATCATATAACATATCTTGATCACTAGACCATGCATCAGGAGTTGCATCACCAATTAAGCCCCAATTATACAATGTTTCAGAATATGTAAGTGAATTTGTATCTGCTTGAATAAAAT
>CAJXUO010000179.1 GCA_913061425.1 uncultured Lutibacter sp. | reverse complement strand
CCTCTCTATTCGTCGGCAGCGTCAGATGTGTATAAGAGACAGCTTTTCTTCCAGATTTTTCAATAACAAAAAACTCTTTATTTACTGTAACGATTCTAGCGTTACTTTCTTTAATTATATTTTGTATTTGACGTTCATCAAACAATAAATCTGACTTCATTTTAAAGATGCACGATTCTTGATAAATAGTATCTTCTTCTTTATGATAATAAGCTTTTATAACTTCTACTTGTTTCTCTATTTGTCCAATAATTTTTTTGACTTGTACTTCAGTCATGTTTATTAATATCGTAAATTTTGATACACCTTCAATTTCTGAAACTGAAGTGTTTAAGCTTTCAATATTAAAATGCCTTCTTTGAAAAATTGCTGAAATTCTATTCAATAATCCAATATTATTCTCTGTATATATTGAAACTGTAAATTGTTTTATTTCGTTCTCCATAATTACTCTAATCTTATATCTGAAACCGAAGCACCAGAAGGTACCATCGGAAATACATTTCCTTCTTTTTCTACGCATACTTCTAAAAAATACGCTTCTTTACTTGTCATCATTTCTGCAACAGCATCTGCTAATTCTTCACGTTTTGTAACACGCTTTGCATTTAAGTAATACCCTTTTGCAATTGCAACAAAATCCGGATTTGTCATTTCTGTTGATGCGTAACGTTTATCAAAAAACAATTGTTGCCATTGACGAACCATTCCTAAGAATTCATTATTTAATACTACAATTTTTACAGCTGTTTTTTGCTGAAAAATAGTTCCTAACTCCTGAATTGTCATTTGGTATCCACCATCTCCAGAGATTGAAACAACCTCACGATCTGGCCTTGCCATTTTTGCTCCAATTGCTGCAGGAAGTCCAAATCCCATAGTTCCTAATCCACCTGAAGTAATATTACTTTTTGTTTGATTAAATTCTGCATAACGGCATGCTATCATTTGATGCTGACCAACATCAGTTACAATTGCAGCTTCACCTTTAGATTGGATGTTTATTTCTTTTAAAACCTCTCCCATTGTCAACCCTTCTTTTGTAGGGTATAAATCACCTTTAATAACTTTATCAAACTCAATTTGATACAAATCTTTAAATTTCTGATGCCATTTTAGATGAGAATTAGTTTTAATTAAAGGGAGTATTGCTTCTAAACTTGCTTTAGCGTCACCTAATACTGCAACGTCAGTTTTTACATTTTTATCAATTTCAGAAGGGTCTATTTCAAAATGAATCACTTTGGCTTGTGTTGCGTATTCATCTAATTTTCCAGTAACACGATCGTCAAAACGCATTCCAATTGCTATTAAAACATCACACTCATTAGTTAATACATTTGGAGCGTAATTTCCATGCATTCCAACCATACCAACATTTAATGGATGAGAAGTTGGAATTGCAGAAGCGCCCATGATTGTCCATGCAGAAGGAATTCCTGCTTTTTCAATTACAGCCTTAAATGCTTCTTCGGCTTTACTTAAAATTACACCTTGACCCCAAATTACAAAGGGTTTTTTTGCTTCGTTTATTAACTTTGCTGCTGCTTCAATCGAAGCTTGTTCAGTTTTAGGAATTGGAATATAACTTCTGATACCTTCACATTTTTTATAAGAAAAATCAAATTCTTCAAATTGTGCATCTTTAGTTATATCAATTAAAACGGGTCCAGGACGACCACTTTTAGCAATGTAAAAAGCTTTTGCGATTACTTCAGGAATTTCAGAAGCTTTTGTCACTTGATGATTCCATTTAGTTACAGGTGTAGAAATACCAACAATATCTGTTTCTTGAAAAGCATCTGAACCTAATAAATGGGAAGGTACTTGACCTGTTATACACACCATTGGTGTTGAGTCTATTTGCGCATCTGCAATACCAGTAATCAAATTAGTAGCTCCAGGACCTGAAGTAGCAATCGCTACGCCAACATCACCTGAAATTCTTGCATATCCTTGTGCAGAGTGAGTCGCACCTTGTTCATGACGTGATAATACATGATGAATTTTATCTTGATATTTATACAATTCGTCATAGACAGGCATTATTGCGCCACCAGGATAACCGTATAAAACTTTTACGCCTTCTTCGATTAAACATCTTACAACTGCTTCACTACCAGAAATACGCTCTGTATTTTTAGTGATTGTTTTTTTATTTTTTAAAGTTTCTGTATCCATTTCTTCTTCTTTAAAATTCATCTGTTACACATCCTTTTGATGCTGATGAAACTGTTTTTGCGTATTTGTATAATACTCCTCTTTCAAATTTTAATTCAGGAGCTTTCCAGTTCTTTTTTCTCATTTTTAATTCTTCTTCTGAAACTTCTAAAATGATAGAATTGGTTTCTGCATCAATTGTAATAATGTCTCCATTTTTAACAAATGCAAGTGTACCTCCTTCTTGTGCTTCAGGAGTGATATGGCCAACAACAAATCCGTGAGTTCCTCCAGAAAATCTACCATCAGTAATTAATGCGACTTCTTTACCTAAACCTGCTCCCATTATAGCAGCTGTTGGCTTTAACATTTCTGGCATTCCTGGACCTCCTTTTGGACCTTCATATCTAATAACGATAACCTCTCCTTTTTCTACTTTTCCATCTCTTATTCCGTCATTTGCTTCATACTCTCCTTCAAAAACTTTTGCTTTTCCTGAAAATTTCAAACCTTCTTTTCCAGTAATTTTGGCAACACTTCCTTCTTCTGCCAAGTTTCCATATAACATTCTTAAATGTCCTGAGGCTTTTATTGGATTTTCAATAGGCTTAATAACATCTTGCCCTTCTTTCAAATCATTTACATCCAATAAGTTTTCAGCAATTGTTTTTCCTGTTACTGTTAAACAATCACCGTGAATCAATCCTTTCTTTAAAAGATATTTTAATACTGCTGGAATTCCTCCAACTGCATGTACATCTTCCATTAAATATTTTCCACTCGGTTTTAAATCTGCCAAAAATGGAGTGGTATCACTAATTTTTTGAAAATCTTTTAAAGTAAAATCTATTTGCGCTGCTCTAGCAATAGCTAAAAAGTGTAATACAGCATTTGTAGAACCGCCTAAGATTGTTACTAGTCTTACCGCATTTTCTAACGATTTTCTTGTAATTATATCTGATGGTTTAATATCCTTTTCTAATAAATTTCTTAATGCTTCTCCTGCTTTTACAGATTCCACTTTTTTAGCATCGCTTAATGCTGGATTTGATGAATTAAAAGGCAATGTCATCCCTAAAGCTTCAATAGCAGACGCCATTGTGTTGGCGGTATACATTCCGCCACAAGCTCCTGCTCCAGGACATGCTTTTTCAACAATGTTCTGATACTCATTTTCTGACATTGTTCCAGCAACTTTACTTCCCCAAGCTTCAAAAGCTGAGACAACATCTAGTTTTTGACCATTATGACAACCAGAATCAATGGTTCCGCCATACACTAAAATAGATGGACGATCTAATCGAATCATTGCTATCAATGCTCCAGGCATATTTTTATCACAACCAACTACAGTTATCAATCCGTCATAACTCATTGCTTGTACAACAGTCTCCATAGAATCTGCAATGATATCTCTTGATGGTAAAGAATAACGCATTCCAGGTGTTCCCATAGAAATTCCGTCACTCACTCCAATAGTGTTAAAGATAAGTCCAATGACATCTTCATTTTTGGTTCCTTCCTTGACAAGTTTGGCTAAATCATTTAAGTGCATGTTACAAGGATTCCCTTCATAACCTGTACTTGCAATACCAACAATTGGTTTGAAAAAATCTTCTTTTGTCAACCCAATTGCGTGCAACATTGCTTGCGCTGCAGGCTGTGTAGGGTCTTGAGTTACGGTTTTGCTGTATTTGTTTAAAATCACGTATTTATTTATTTAAAATTCAAAGTTACTATTTGATGTTTTTTACATTTTATATTTTACAAAAGTTTTCTGATATCTACCGTCTTATTATACTTAATAAGTATCTGAAAATCAGTATTTTTAATCAAACTAATTACAATATTCAATGCAAAAAAAAAGCCTGTATCTTATTTGATACAGGCTTGAATTAATTGTAATAATTAGCTGTATCAACTTGGTGATAGATAAATAATGACTGATATGTTTAAAGTTGTATTCAATGTGTATTGTTTTTAAATAAAAAAAACTTTCCGTTTCTGGAAAGTTCTAAATCTGTCTCTTATACACATCTGACGCTGCCGACGAATAGAGA
>CAJXUO010000178.1 GCA_913061425.1 uncultured Lutibacter sp. | reverse complement strand
CACATCCAGAATATGTAAAAAATATTAGTGAACAAGTTAGTAAATTAGGGTTTTACAGCAACTCAATCCAAAACCCTTTGCAGGTTGAATTAGCTTCTAAATTAGGAGAATTGTCAGGTTGTCAAGACTATCAATTGTTCTTGTGTAATTCAGGAGCAGAAGCCAATGAAAATGCATTAAAATTAGCATCTTTTCACACCCAAAAGAAAAAAGTTTTAGCATTTACGAACGGATTTCATGGCAGAACTTCTGCAGCAGTAGCAGCTACAGATAGCCCAAACATTATTGCACCTATAAATGCACAGCAAGAAGTAGATTTTATTGAATTTGGAGATTTATTTAAAGCAGACTCAATTTTAAAAGAAAACAAAACTTGTGCTGTAATTGTAGAAATTATTCAAGGTGTAGGAGGTTTAGACGAAAGTACTGCTGAATTTTATCAAGGATTAGAATTGCTTTGTAAAAAATACAACACCCTTTTTATAGCAGACGAGGTTCAATCAGGATTTGGAAGGACAGGCGATTTTTTTGCATTTAAAAAATACAATATAACTCCAGATATTATTTCAATCGCTAAAGGAATGGGAAATGGTTTTCCTATAGGTGGAATTTTAATCCATCCATCCATAAAAGCATCCTATGGTTTATTAGGAACCACTTTTGGAGGAAATCATTTAGCATGTGCTGCTTCTTTAACGGTTTTAAAAGTAATTGAAGAAGAAAACTTGATGCAAAACGCACATGAAATTTCAGAGTATTTTATTGATGAATCAGCAAAATTATCACAAATAAAAAACTTAAAAGGGAGAGGTTTAATGCTTGGTTTAGAGTTTGATTTCCCAATTACAGCCCTTCGTAAAAAATTAATTTTCACACATAAGATATTTACAGGAAGTGCTAAGAATCCTAATTTATTAAGAATTCTTCCTCCTTTAACCATCAAAAAAGAACATATCGATTTGTTTTTTGAAGCTTTAAAAAGTGAATTATCATGAAAAAGTATACTCATATAAATGATATAGATGACATCTATTCCTGGATTAAAGCGGCGAATAATATTAAGTCAGATCCATTAAAAGATCTTGGTTTAGGTAAAAACAAAACCTTAGTCATGTTGTTTTTTAATTCCAGTTTACGAACACGTTTAAGCACTCAAAAGGCGGCATTAAATTTAGGGATGAACCCTATAATAATGAATGTTTCAGGAGATTCTTGGGCTATTGAATTTGCTGATGAAACAATAATGAATGGAAATACTGCAGAGCATATTAAAGAAGCGGCAGCAGTAGTTTCTCAATATGCAGATGTGATTGCTGTAAGAGCATTTCCTTCATTAAAGGATAAAGAAAAGGATGAAAATGAGTTCGTTATTAATTCATTTCTAAAATATGCCTCTGTGCCAATTGTTAATATGGAAAGTTCAATAGGACATCCTTTACAAGGATTAACAGATGCCATTACAATTGCTGAACATACTATAACTGCAAGGCCTAAAGTAGTTTTGAGTTGGGCGCCACATATAAAAGCCTTACCTCATGCTGTTGGAAATAGTTTTATACAAGCAATGCAAAAAATGGATGTAGAATTTGTAATTACAAATCCAGAAGGATATGATTTAAATCCTGAAATAACTAAAAACACGCCAATTTTTCACAATCAGTCAGTCGCATTAAAAGAGGCAGATTTTGTGTATGCTAAAAACTGGAGTAGTTATGATGATTATGGGAAAGTTCTAAAAACTGATTCCAATTGGATGATAACAAAAGAAAAATTGGGAAGTGCAAAATTCATGCATTGCTTGCCTGTAAGAAGAAATGTTGTTGTAGAAGATGCCGTATTGGATAGTGATAATTCTTTAGTTATAGAACAAGCAAATAACAGAACCTTTGCAGCCCAATTAGTGCTTAAAAAAATATTAGAAAATTTGTAAAATGAAAACGCTAAAAATCATAAAAATAGGTGGAAACATTATTGACAATAAAGAAGTGTTAAATCAATTCCTAGTCAGTTTTTCAAAAATTTCAGGACCGAAAATTTTAGTTCATGGAGGCGGTAAACTAGCCACAAAATTAGCTCATAAAATGGGAGTTGAAGTGAAAATTATTGACGGAAGACGTATTACAGATTTAGCAACTTTAGACATTATCACAATGACTTATGCTGGGAAAGTAAATAAAAATATAGTAGCTAAACTACAAGCGAATAATTGTAATTCCTTAGGGTTTTCTGGCGCTGACGGAAATAGTATAATTTCAGAAAAAAGGCCTATAAAAGACACTGATTTTGGTTTTGTAGGTGATGTAATACATATAAACACCTCAACATTAGAATTGCTTTTAGACAACAATATAACTCCTGTTTTTTGCGCAATTACACATGATAAAAAAGGACAATTACTAAATACCAATGCAGATACTATTGCATCAGAATTGGCAATTGGATTTGCTGAAAAATTTAAAACAGAACTCTATTATTGTTTTGAAAAAAATGGAGTTTTAGAACGTTTAGAAGATGAGAATTCTGTAATTGAAAATATCAACCCAAAAATGTATAAAAACTTAATTGAACAAGGAATTATTGCTGATGGAATGTTACCAAAACTAAATGATTGCTTTCATGCTATTCATCATCATGTAGCTAAAGTTTGTATTGGCAAACCAGAAATGATTTTCAATACAAATTCAACATACACAACTATTCAAAAATAATGAGACAAGAAGTATTAATACAAGACGCTATAGAATTACTCAAAAATTTAATTGAGACACAATCCTTTTCATCCGAAGAAGACAAAACAGCTCTATTGATAGAAAAGTGGTTTGTGAAAAATAGCATTCCGTTTAAAAGAACCAAAAATAATGTTTGGGCAACTAACAAACATTTTAACAGCAGTAAGCCAACTTTATTACTAAACTCTCATCACGACACTGTAAAACCAAATAATGGCTATACTAAAGATCCTTTTAAAGCCATCGTTGAAGATGGAAAACTATATGGTTTAGGAAGTAATGATGCAGGAGGATGTCTGGTTTCTTTAATAGCAACATTTACACATTTTTATGCACAAGAAGACCTGAAATATAATCTGGTTATAGTGGCTTCAGCAGAAGAAGAGAGTAGTGGACAAGATGGATTGAATAGTATGTTGTCTATTATTCCAAAAATTGATGTTGCTATAGTTGGAGAGCCAACTTTAATGAATTTAGCAGTTGCAGAAAAGGGTTTAGTAGTTTTTGATGCTGTTATTGAAGGAACTCCAAGTCATGCTGCACATCCTAATGATAACAATTCAATTTATAACACAATTGAAGTTTTGAAATGGTTTAAAGATTATAAGTTTAAAAAAACTTCTGATGCTTTGGGAGATGTAAAAATGACGGTTACTCAGATTAATGCTGGAAAACAGCACAATGTAGTTCCTGCTGAAGTACGATTGGTTATTGATGTTCGTGTAAATGATGCATATACTAATAAGGAAATAGCAGCTATTTTAATAAAAGAATCACCTTGCACTAGTATTAAAGCAAGAAGTCTGCGTTTAAATTCTTCTTCAATTTCAACAAATCATGAGTTGGTAAAAGCAGGAATTGAAATAGGAAGAAAAACCTATGGATCTCCTACACTATCTGATCAAGCTGCTTTAAGTTGCCAATCTTTAAAGTTAGGTCCTGGAGATAGTACGCGTTCTCATTCTGCGGATGAATTTATTTATTTGGCAGAAATTGAGGAAGGAATTAAGATATATATTGAATTATTAAATCGTGTAATTGTTTAAAATTATGTCGTTCCTACTTATGTAGGAATCCATAAAATACAAGTAAAAATAATAAAATTCCTGCCTTCGCAGGAATGACAAAAAAGAAAAACTATGAAACTTTGGGATAAAGGATTTTCAATAGACAAACAAATAGAACAATTTACCGTTGGAAATGATAGAGAAATTGATCTGCATATTGCTGCATATGATGTGCAGGCTTCTTTAGCACACGCAATTATGTTAGAATCTATTTGCATTATTACTGCAGATGAATTGCAAGACCTAAAAAAAGGGCTACAAGAACTGGCTGATTCAATTGAAAAAGGAACATTTGTAATTGAAGACTCATTTGAAGACGTACATTCTAAAATTGAATGGGAATTAACGCAAAAATTTGGAGATGTAGGTAAGAAAATTCATACTGCACGTTCTAGAAACGATCAAGTTTTAGTGGCGCTACAATTATATTATAAAGAGAATTT
>CAJXUO010000177.1 GCA_913061425.1 uncultured Lutibacter sp. | reverse complement strand
AGATGTAGAGAGGTCTCGTGGGCTCGGAGATGTGTATAAGAGACAGGGTTTATTCATTGTAAAACAACAAACTTCAGTAATTATTGAACGTTTTGGTAAATTTAAAAGTATTCGTCAAGCCGGACTGAATCTTAAAATTCCGCTTGTAGATAAAATTGCTGGACGCATCAGTCTAAAAATTCAACAATTAGATGTAAATGTAGAAACTAAAACATTGGATGATGTGTTTGTACATCTAAATATTGCTGTTCAGTTTCAAATTCAAAAAGATCATGTATATAATGCATTTTATAAACTGCAAAATCCGCATGAACAAATTACAGCCTTTATCTTTGATACTGTGCGTGCAGAAGTGCCAAAAATGAAATTAGATGATGTGTTTGTTAAAAAAGATGAAATAGCACAAGCAATTCAGCGTGATTTGAAAGAAGCAATGCTTAATTATGGTTATGATATTGTAAAAGCATTGGTTACAGATATTGATCCTGATGAAAATGTAAAAATAGCTATGAACCGTATTAATGCTGCTGATCGTGAAAAAACGGCAGCGCAGTTTGAAGGAGATGCTCAGCGTATTTTAATTGTAGAACGCGCAAAAGCAGAAGCAGAAAGTAAACGTTTACAAGGAAAAGGAATTGCTGACCAACGTCGTGAAATTGCTCGTGGATTAGAAGAGAGTGTTGCTGTTTTAAATAAAGCAGGTATTAATAGTCAAGAAGCCTCTTCTTTAATTATTGTAACACAACATTATGATACTTTACAAAGTATTGGTAATCATTCTAACTCTAATTTAATTTTATTACCGAACAGTCCTAGTGCTGCAAGTAGTATGCTTTCAGACACTATTACAGGAATGGTTTCTGCGAATCAAATTAGTGAAGCGAATAATAAAAACAAGAAAGAGTAATCTTGAAAATAAAAAAATCCTGCTATAGCAGGATTTTTATTTTATAAACGTTTTCGTGTTACTTTTTTTCTTCTTCGTTTGAAGCGTCTTTTTCGTCTTCTTTTGAAGCGTCTTTAAATTCTTTTATTCCACTTCCTAATCCTCTCATTAATTCTGGAATCTTTTTCCCTCCAAATAATAATAATATAACAACAACAATAATTGCTATTTGAGGTCCGCTAACAAATAAAAATATACCAAGTGTATTCATTTCTGTAAATATTTTAGACTACAAATATATAAAATAATTAGTCTTTAGATTTAATAGTTCCTCCAATTATTTTTTTCGTTTTTACATCCTTTGGATTTCCTTTATAAAAAACGGTTCCTCCTAAACGAACTTTAGCGTCTAACAATTCTGAAACTGAAACCCTTACAAGCGAACCAGTGGCTGAAATAATTGTTGCGTAATTTGATTTTAAATCATACGCTTTATAAGACCCTCCTGTAGTTGCTGCAATATTTTGATTTTCAGCTACTCCAGAGACAATAATAGAAGCTCCTGTAACTGATTTTACTTCTAGATATTTCACATCAATATCTAAGTCTATTATAGCACCTTCTTGCGCTTTTAACTCTACATGTTGTTGCTTCAAAGTAGTATTTGATGTTACATAAGAACCTTCATTCACATCAATCACAGAAAGATCTTCTGAATAATGTATTGTAACTTCTGCTTCATTAGAGTTAAAAGTTTCTGGAAAACGCATTGACAATTTCAATCGTCCATTTACATTTTTAACTACAACCTCGTTTGCCTTTTTTCCTGTGATTTTAATGCTCGGATTTGTGTCTTTTTTTAAGGTAACATTCAATCCGTTAAAAATTTTTACTTCATCAAAACCCCCTAATTCTCTTTGAATTGCTTCTTGTGAAAAACTTGTTGTTGCAACAAGTAATAATAGTGCGAGTAATTTTTTCATTTTAGTGGGTGTTTTATTTCAATCTTTGATAACAATAATTATTCCAATATTGATACATTAAACGCTTTTTTCTAAATTTAATTATCTGAAATTAATGTGAAATCTAAATGCTTGCGTTCTAAATCGGTTTTCTTCACTTTAACCGTAACTTCATCTCCTAATTGGATCATGTTTTTTGTTGACTTCCCAACGATTGCATATTGACTTTCATCAAAAACATAGAAATCATCTTTTATATCGCGAATTCTAACCATTCCTTCACACTTATTTTCAATAATTTCAACATAAATTCCCCATTCTGTTACTCCAGATACAACACCTCTAAATTCTTCCTCTTTATGGTCTTGCATGTATTTAACCTGCATATATTTAATCGAATCTCTCTCTGCTTTTGAAGCTAAATATTCTCTTTCTGAAGAATGTGCACATTTTTCTTCATAAATAGCTGCTTTGGGCGATTGTCCGCCATCTAAATAATGTTGTAGTAATCTATGTGTCATTACATCTGGATAACGCCTAATAGGTGATGTAAAATGGCTGTAGTAATCAAATGCTAAACCATAGTGACCAATATTATCTGTCGTGTAAATTGCTTTACTCATGGTTCTTATAGCAAGGGTTTCAATCATATTTGATTCTCCTTTACCTTGTACATCACTAAGTAATTTATTTAACGACTCTGATATTTGCTGTTTGCTTTCTGTATTTATTTTATAACCAAACTTCCCAATAATACCTTGTAAGGCGGTTAGTTTATCAGCCTTTGGTTCGTCGTGAATTCTATAAATAAATGTTTTCTTTGATGCTTTTCCGTTTTCAAAACCGATGAACTCAGCTACTTTTCTATTAGCTAATAACATAAATTCTTCAATCAGTTTATTAGCGTCTTTAGATTCTTTAAAGTGAACTCCTATAGGGTTTGCTTCTTCATCTAAATTAAACTTAACCTCGACTCTATCAAATGTAATTGCTCCTTGTTGAATTCTTTTTGTCCTCAATTTTTTAGCCAATCTATCTAAAATCAAAGTTGCCTTAATAATTTCCGGAGCCACTTTATAAGCTTCTCCAGTTATTGAAATATCACTCGGAATGGTATCTGAATCTGGATTTTCAATTAAATGTTGTGCTTCTTCATACGCAAATCTTGCATCTGAATACGTTACTGTTCTTCCAAACCATTGGTTTAACACATGTCCTTTTTCATTGACTTCAAAAACAGCAGAAAAAGTTAGTTTTTCTTCGTTTGGTCTTAAAGAACACACGTTATTTGATAGTATTTCTGGCAACATTGGAACTACTCTATCTACTAAATAAACAGATGTTGCTCTTGCATACGCTTCATCATCTAAAATGGTATCTTCTTGTATATAATGAGAAACATCGGCAATATGAATACCTATTTCGTAATTACCATTTTCTAATTTTTCAAACGACAGTGCATCATCAAAATCTTTAGCCGTCTTTGGATCTATAGTAAACGTAGTTGTTTTACGCATATCTCTACGCTTCGAAACCTCTTCTTTGGTAATCTCAATAGGTATTGTAGAGGCATCTTCTTCTACTTCTGTAGGGAATTCATAAGGTAAATTGTATTCTAATAAAATAGAATGAATTTCTGTATTATGATCTCCTGGTTTTCCAAGAACAGTTTTAATTTCTCCAAACGGATTTTTAGAATTATCTGGCCAATCTACAATAGACGCTAAAACTTTATCTCCATCTACTGCACCAAATAATTTTTTCTCTGGAATAAATATATCTGCGTACATTTTTGAATCATCTGCAATAACAAATCCAAAATTTTTATTTAACTGAAGTACTCCAACAAAATCTGTCTTTGTTCTGGTAATTACCTCTACAATATCACCTTCTTGTTTAGAACTTTGTTTTCTATTATATACATACACTTTCACAATATCATTGTGCAAAGCATGATTCATATTTCTAGAAGGAATATATATATCATTTTCTAAATCCTCACAAATTACATACCCATTTCCACGAGCTGTAACATCAACTCTACCTGTAAAGTAATTATCGTTTTGAATTATTTTAAATTTACCTCTATCTGTTTCTTCAAGTTGCCCTTGTTCTTTTAAAGCGGCTATTTTTTCAACTATTTGCTGTTTACTATTTGCATCTTCTATTCTTAATTTTGATGCAATTTGCTTATAATTAAATGATTGTGAAGAATATTTATTGAATATTTTTAGTATGTTTTCAGTTAAATTTTTAACTGTGTTATTCTTTTTTTTGTATATTTTTTTTTTCTTTTTTGACATAAATTAGTCTGATATTTAAGTGCTTAAAGGTACTCTTTATTATTTCTGTCTCTTATACACATCTGACGCTGCCGACGAATAGAGAGGTGTA
>CAJXUO010000176.1 GCA_913061425.1 uncultured Lutibacter sp. | reverse complement strand
CTACAGTAGAAGTTGCAGTGCCAATGGAAAATGCTGATGGAGGAATTATATTAACAGCTTCACACAATCCAAAACAATGGAATGCATTGAAGTTGCTGAATGAAAAAGGAGAGTTTCTAAATGGTGATGATGGTCAAGAAATTCTAAACATTGTAGATAATGATGATTATTTTTTTGCAGGAGTTGATGATTTAGGAGCCTATACAAAGAATCAAGAGTATGTTGTAAAACATATTGATGAGGTATTAAATTTAGAATTGGTTGATGTTGAAGCAATAAAAAAGGCAAATTTTAAAGTTGTTGTTGACGCTGTAAATTCTACAGGAGGAATTTTCATTCCAGCATTGTTAGATAGGTTAGGAGTAGAGTGCATAAAATTATATTGTGAGCCAAATGGTCAATTTCCTCATAATCCAGAGCCTTTAAAAGAGCATCTTGGAGATATTTCAAAACTAGTTGTAGAAGAAAATGCTGATTTTGGAATAGTTGTAGATCCTGATGTTGATAGACTAGCTTTAGTTTGTGAAGACGGTTCTATGTTTGGAGAAGAATATACATTAGTTGCTTGTGCAGATTATGTATTATCTAAAAAAGGCGGAAATACAGTTTCTAATATGTCTTCATCTCGAGCTTTGAGAGATATTACTCAAAAGCATGGAGGTTCTTATCAAGCAAGTGCTGTTGGAGAAGTAAATGTTGTACAATTGATGAAAGATACAAACGCAATTATTGGAGGAGAAGGTAATGGTGGAATTATCTATCCAGCATCACATTACGGACGTGATTCTTTAGTTGGAGTTGCATTATTTTTATCTCATTTGGCAACGAAAGATATGACTTGTAAAGAGTTAAGAATGAGTTACCCGAGTTATTTTATGAGTAAAAATAAGATACAATTAACTCCGCAAATAGATGTTGATGAGATATTAGAGGTGATGGCTAAAAAATATCAGCATGAAGATGTTCTGACTATAGATGGTGTAAAGGTTAATTTTGAAAGTGAATGGGTTCATTTACGTAAATCAAATACAGAACCTATTATAAGAGTTTACACAGAAAGCACTTCACAACAAAAGGCTGATGACTTGGCTAAAAGAATTATTAATGAAATCAAAGTGATTATTGCTTGATGAAAAATCTAACGATATATTTCTGTATATTTTTTTCAATTACTGTTTTTTCACAAGAAGTTGAAAAAGAAGTTGAAAAGGGTAATAAAGGGAAAATGTATATACTTTGGGGATGGAATAGAGGTCAATTTAGTGATTCTGATATCCGTTTTAAAGGAATAGATTATGATTTTACCTTATACGATGTAAAAGCAATAGATAAAGTCAATGCGTTTACATTTAGAGATTATTTCAATCCAGGACGTGTTACTATTCCTCAAACTAATTTTAGAATAGGCTATTTCTTTAAAGAGAATTATACAGTTTCAATAGGTGTTGATCATATGAAGTATGTGATGAGAAACTACCAAACTGTAAAGATTGATGGAGAAATAAATTCTGGAACCTCATTTGATGGAGTATATTCTAATGATGATATATTATTAACACATGATTTTTTAACCTTTGAACATACAGATGGTTTAAACTATGTGAATATTGAAGTAAATAGATTTGACAATTTGAATCGTTTATTAAATTTTAAAACGAAAAATTTAGAAGTAAATATTACAGAAGGAATTGGAGTTGGTTTTTTATATCCAAAAACAAATGCTAGATTATTTTATGGAGAGCGCTATGATGACTTTAATGTTGCAGGAGTCGGTGTAAGTGCAAAGGTTGGACTAAATCTAACGTTCTTTAAACACTTCTTTTTACAGTCAGATTTTAAGTTAGGCTATATAAACATGAATGATATTAGAATTAGTGCTAACAAAGAAGAATCTGCATCACAGTATTTTACTTTCTTTGAAAGAACTATTATGTTTGGTACACGATTTCAGTTAAATAAGTAATTATTTGTTGTGTGATTTTAAAAACTCCTCGTATTTATCTTTGTGTTTAAAACGATTGTGTGTCCAAAAATAATGTTCTGGTTTTTGAAGTATTTGTTGTTCTGTTTTTCTAAGAAAAACATCTGATAATTCATAATCTGAATATTTTTTAACGTCATCAGTTATCAATTCAAAAGTTGTTTCGTAATACCCTCTTTTTACTTTTTTAGTATGAATATAAACTACATTCATATTATATTTTTTAGCGAGCATTTCAGCACCTGTATGAATAGGAACTTTTACCCCAAAAAATTCAGACCAATAGTGCGTCTTTTTTAATTGTGGAGATTGATCGCTCAGCAGCCCATATATAGACTGTATTTTTTCTTTTTTATTTTTCTCCATTCTAGAAATAATTCCAGAAGTTTTTATAAAAGTAGCGCCAAATCGTTCTCTAGATTTTAATACTTTATTGTTAAAATATTTATTATTTACTTTTGTATAAGCGGCATATCCTTTATATTTGATATGTGGACTAAGACCAACAATCCACTCCCAATTCGCATAATGTGAACCAACTAGTACAACACTCTTTCCGTCTTTGTATAATTCATCAAATAATTCAAGATTTGTATATTTATAGTGCTTGTCAAGTGTTTTTTTAGAGATAGTAAATGATTTTATCATTTCCATAAAAATATCAACAAAATGACGGTAAAATTTTCTTCTGATTGATTTTAATTCATTATTAGATTTCTCTGGAAATGCAATTTTAAGGTTATCAAAGACCACTTTTTTTCGATAACCAATAATGTAGTAGAAAAAAAAGGAGATAAAGTTTGACTTAAGATATAGGATTCTAAAAGGAAGAATAGAGATTAGCCATATAATTGGATAAACAAGTATGTAAACTAATAATTGCATTAACTTTTTTATACAAATATCGGATATAATTTTATCTTTGAGTATATAAAAAATATAAATGAGTCAAGTAGTTCTAATTATCATTGTTGCCAACGTTTTATTCTCAATGAAGGGTTTTAGCGATCAACGTTTTTTTAATAAAAACAAATTTCAAATTGGTCCGATAAAAAAAGGGGAATACTTAAGAATGTTCACTTCTGCTTTTTTACATGTAGATCAAACGCACTTGATCTTTAATATGCTAACACTCTATTTTTTTGCTGATAATGTTGTTGATGCAGTTGGGATATGGAAGTTTGTAGTTATCTATTTGGTTAGTTTGATTTTCGGAGGTTTATTCACGCTCAATTATCATAAAAATAATTTGTATTATTCAGCAGTTGGTGCTTCAGGAGCAGTCATGGGAGTTCTATATGCAGCAATTATGTTATATCCAGAAATGAGTTTAGCATTCATTTTTATTCCAATCCCAATTCCTGGATATATTTTCGGAATAGGTTATTTGCTATATTCAATATATGGGATGAAAAAGAGTGTTGGCAATATAGGTCATAGTGCACATATTGGAGGTGCTATTGGAGGTTTTGCGATCACATTACTCTTGCAGCCAGAAGTATTTACAGATAATAGAAGGATGGTAATTATTTTAGCTGTTCCAATTATACTTCTATTCGTTTTTGAAAAACAACTAAAAAAGTAAGCATAAAAAAACTCTGATAAAATTATCAGAGTTTTTTTGAGCGAAAGACCGGGTTCGAACCGGCGACATTCAGCTTGGAAGGCTGACGCTCTACCAACTGAGCTACTTTCGCATTAGCGATTGCAAATATACAATGACTTTAAGACTCTACAAGTATTTTCTATCAAAAAAACTAATAAAATATATCATCATCTCTTAATATTTTCAAAAAATGAAAACCATAAATATTATACCCTTCATTATAATAAAATTTATGACTTTTAGGATTGCTTACATATGCATTTAACTCACTGGCCTCACAACCTTTATCTTTTGTATGTTGATAAATCCATTCAAAAAAAAGTTTACCTAATCCTTTTGAGCGATAATTAGAATCAATTACAACATGATCTAATTCCATGCTTTTACCAATATAATGTCTAGTCATATACCAAATTCCACAAATTCCAATGATCTTTTGGTTATCATACATTCCAATACATTCGTAATTTTGATTGGACATTTCTATCAACCTTTGTTCAAGAATATTTGTTGGTGTCTTATCATTTGTCAGTCTTAGTAAAGGAATAATAGTGAAAATTTCACTTTTTGGAATTATTTTAAATTTGATAGAATCCATATTTATAGTATATTTCCTGTCTCTTATACACATCTGACGCTGCCGACGAATAGAGAGGTG
>CAJXUO010000175.1 GCA_913061425.1 uncultured Lutibacter sp. | reverse complement strand
CAAAAGAATATGATGCTGTTAAGAAAAGTGGAAAATCATATAGAAAGGATATTGAAATGGATGTTTTGGCTGAAATTTTAAATAAAGAACGTTTTATCACGTGTCACTCATATGTACAATCTGAAATTAATATGTTGATGAAGGTTGCAGAAAGTTTTGGTTTCAGAATCAACACATTCACACACATTTTAGAAGGGTATAAAGTTGCTGATAAAATGAAAGAACATGGTGTTGGAGGTTCTACCTTCTCAGATTGGTGGGCGTATAAGTTTGAAGTAAACGATGCGATACCTTATAATGGTGCAATTATGCACAATCAAGGGATTACAGTTGCTTTCAATTCAGATGATGCAGAAATGAGTAGAAGATTAAACCAAGAAGCTGCAAAAGCAGTGAAGTATGGTGGAGTGTCTGAAGAAGAAGCATTAAAATTTGTGACTTTAAATCCTGCAAAATTATTGCATATAGATGACAAAGTAGGAAGTATAAAAGTTGGTAAAGATGCTGATATCGTTCTTTGGAGTGATCATCCTCTATCTGTGTATGCAAAAGCAGAAAGAACAATGATTGAAGGAGTTACGTATTTCGATAAGGAAACAAATGCTCAAATGATTAATGAAATTCATACAGAACGAAATGAGTTAATCAACATGATGTTACAAGAAAAAAATAAAGGAATGAAAACAGTTGCTCCCAAGAAAAAGGAGAAAGTTTATTTCCACTGTAATTCATTAGAAAATAGATAGTATTATGAGACAAATTATAAAAAATATAAGTTTATTACTAATGCTCGTAAGCGTTAGTTTATTTGCACAGCAAACTCCTGCTTCACCTCAAACTACAGATTATACGATAGAAGGTGCTACAGCGCATCTTGGTACTGGTGAAGTCATTGAAAACTCATTGCTAATGTTTAGTAAGGGTAAAATTACTTTTGTAGGTAGAGCAGAAATGAAGATTGGACGTATTGGTACAGTCATCAATGCTAAAGGAAAACATGTATATCCTGGATTTATCGCTGCGAATTCAACTTCTGGTTTAGTCGAGGTTGATGCCGTTAGAGCATCAAATGACATGAGTGAAACAGGTACACTATTACCACATATTAGAAGTTTAATTGCTTATAACACCGAATCTAAGGTAACAGAATCATTAAGACCAAACGGAGTTTTAATGGCGCAGGTAACACCAAGAGGAGGAACAATTTCAGGAACGTCATCTATTGTACAATTTGATGCTTGGAACTGGGAAGATGCGGCAATAAGAGTTGATGATGGAATTCATATGAACTGGCCTTCAAGAACTTCTTCTGGAAGATGGTGGGCAGGAGAAGATAAAGGACCTAAATCAAACAAAAATTATAAAAAGACAGTTGATGAAGTGAGAACAATGATGAATGATGCTAAATCTTATTTAAAAGGAAAGAGAGTTCCTAAAAATATACCTTTAGAGTCTTTGGCTGGTTTATTTGATGGCAGTCAAACATTCTATGCTCATGGTGGCGGAGAACAAGAGATTACAGACATTATTGCATTTTGTGAGGAATTAGGTCTTGAGAAAATTGTAATTGTACACGGAAGAGATGCAGATAAGGTTGCAGATTTATTGGTTGCCAAAAATATTCCTGTTTTAATTGATCGTTCACATCGTTTACCTTCTAGTGGTGATGAGGATATACACTTGCCTTATAAAACTGCCAAAAACTTGATTGACAAAGGAGTTGTTGTAGGAATAGGAATTGAAGGGCAAATGGAAAGAATGAATTCTAGAAACTTACCATTCTATGCTGGAACGTGTGCTGCATATGGTTTAGGTAAAGAAGAAGCATTGAAATTAATAACTTCCAATACCGCTAAAATTTTAGGAATAGATGATAAAGTTGGCTCATTAGAAGTTGGAAAAGATGCTACACTATTTATCTCTGAAGGTGATGCTTTAGACATGCGTACTAACATTCTAACGGATGCTTTTATTCAAGGAAGAAAAATAAGTTTAGAATCTCACCAAACGAAACTTTGGAAGCGCTATTCTAATAAATATAAAAATCAATAATTAGTTTCTATCTAAAACATTTAAAGCCGTCAAATTTGACGGCTTTTTTTATGTATTTTTGACACATGTTTAAACAGATTTCAAGTATTCATAATTCGTTTGTAAAAGAACTTTTCCAATTGAAGGAAAAATCTAGAGTTCGTAAGAAAACGGGGCTTTTTTTAATTGAAGGACAACGTGAAATTATGTTGGCAATCTCTGGAGGCTATGAAGTTGAAACGGTACTATTTGATAGTGGAATTATTTCTATTACAGAAATAGAAAGTTTATCGCTTTCTGAATCAACTGAATCTATTGAAGTTTCATCAGAAGTGTATCAAAAATTAGCATATAGATCGAGTACAGAAGGAGTGATTGCTGTTGCTAAATCAAAGGAACTCTCTTTAGATAAAATCAATTTCAAGTCACCTACTCCACTTATTTTAGTTGCTGAAGCACCTGAAAAACCTGGAAATATTGGAGCATTGTTGAGAACTGCAGATGCAGCAAATATTGATGCTGTAATTATTGCCAATCCAAAGACGGACCTCTACAATCCTAATATAATTAGATCAAGTGTTGGTTGCGTATTTACCAATCAAATAGCAACAGGAACGACAACTAAAATTATAGCATTTTTACAATCAAAAAACATAGAAATCTATTGTGCTGCTTTATTAGAAACTTCTGAAAACTACACGAAACAAAACTTCACCAAATCGACTGCGCTAATTGTCGGAACAGAAGCAACTGGACTATCTGAAGAATGGCTAAATAATGCTTCAAAGAATATTATAATTCCAATGCAAGGAGCTATAGACTCGATGAATGTGTCTGTTTCTGCTGGAATATTGATTTACGAAGCAAAAAGACAACGCGATTTTAAATGAAGGTAATTATTAAAATTACATCGGTATTGACATTTCTATTTTTGATGTCTAGTTGTGGCTCTTCGAAAAAAACAACAAGAGTTATCATAATTCAAGATAAATTAGAAATTGAATATCAAAAATATAAAGGAATTCCTTATAAATATGGCGGAACTACTAAAAGAGGTTTTGATTGTTCAGGCTTTGTAAACGCTGTATATTTCAATGCATTCAATATAGATTTACCAAGAACAACGACTTTGATTTCTAAACAAGGAGAAAAAGTAAGTAAATCAAAGTTAAACCCAGGAGATTTAGTTTTCTTCAGACCTTCTCGCAAGAGTACACATATGGGAATTTTACTGGTAGCGGTCAGTTTATGCATAGTTCTACATCTAAAGGAGTGATAAAATCAAGGTTAGATAATGTGTATTGGAAAGGAAAATATAAATACGCGAGACGAATATTTAAAACAAAAAGATGACAGCAATAACACTATTTTATATCATTATATTAATCATTGTTATCAGTTTTATAATTAATAAAATTATTGATGATTTAAACGCCAAACATTTTGATGATACTCTTCCTTCTGAAGTTGCAGATGTATATGAAAACGATGAATATATAAAGTCACAAAAGTATAAGAAGATAAACTTTAAGTTTAGCAGCATAACTTCTTTATTTTCAATCATATTGACTCTTCTGTTTTTCTTTTTAGACGGATTCAGATATGTAGATGATATCGCGAGAGATATAAGTGATAATACAATGGTTATATCACTACTTTTTTTCGGGATTATTATGCTAGCGAGTGATGTTTTAACAACGCCATTTGGATATTATAAAACCTTTGTAATAGAAGAAGAATTTGGATTCAATAAAACCACAAAAAAACTATTTTGGCTAGATAAATTAAAAGGTTTGTTAATGTCAGTTATCATTGGCGGATTGATCTTATCGTTAATTATTTGGTTTTATCAACAAACAGGAAAAAACTTCTGGCTGTATGCTTGGGCTCTAGTTGCAGTGTTTTCAGTATTTATGAATATGTTTTACTCAACGCTCATTGTGCCATTGTTTAACAAGCAAACACCACTAGAAGATGGAGAATTAAAAACAGAGATAGAGAAATTTGCCCAAAAAACAGATTTTACCTTAGATAAGATTTTCGTGATTGATGGATCGAAACGCTCTACCAAGGCAAATGCTTATTTTGCAGGATTTGGGAAAACAAAAAGAATTGTACTCTATGATACGTTAATCAATGATTTAACAACTGATGAAATTGTGGCTGTACTGGCGCATGAAGTAGGACATTACAAGCACAAACACATCATTTTCAACTTGATGAGTTCGGTCT